>JBEHXY010000250.1:0-6228 GCA_048498455.1 Planctomycetota bacterium
CATCTCCGCCCTCCGCAAGGATGTCACCAGCAAGTGCTACGGCGGCGACATCAGCCGCAAACGCAAGCTGCTGGAAAAGCAGAAGGAAGGCAAAAAGCGGATGAAACAGGTCGGCCGCGTCGAAATTCCCCAGGAAGCCTTCATGAGCATCCTCGAACCCGGCGACTGACCGCGCCCTGGCTTCAAGAGACTGCCGGCGAACGCGGGAGAAGGAAAGTGGCGTCACCCCTGCAATCCCCTTCGCTGCTCCAGCGTTTCGAAGGCGCCCTGCTCGGCGGCGCCATCGCCGATGCCCTCGGCGGCCGCTTCGAAGCCCGTCCCGCCGACTCCATCCGCTCCCAATACCCCACGCCGCTCGCCCTCGTCGAAAATACCACCGGCGAACTCTGGTACACCGATGACACGCAAATGACCCTCGGCGTCGCCGAGTGCCTCATTGAGTGCGGCCGCATCGACGAGCCCACCCTCTGCCGCCGCTTCGTCGCCAACTACGTCCCCTCGCGGGGCTATGGCCGCGGCACCCGGGTGATCATCGAGGCAATGGAGGACCAGGGCGACTATCAAGCCGTCGCCACCTCCTATTTCCCCGATGGCTCATTCGGCAACGGCGCGGCCATGCGGGTCGCTCCCGTCGGCCTGTTCTTTCACGATCACCCGGAACGGCTGCTCGAGGCCGCCCGGCTCTCGGCGCTCCCCACCCACTCCCATCCACTCGCCATCGACAGCGCCCGCCTGCAGGCCCTCGCCGTCGCCCTCGCCCCTGCAAGCCTCGCCAGCCGAGCCCTTCGATCGCGCCGCCTTTTTCGCGCCGCTGCTCGCTGCCTGCCAGACGCCCGAGTTTCGCGAACGGCTCCAGGCCGCCGCACAGATGGAATCGCCGGACCAGCTTGCGGCCCTCGGCAACGGCATCCAGGCCATTGAGTCGGTCCCCACCGCCATCGCCGCCTTTGCCCTCCATCCCCGCTCCTACGTGGAGACCATCGGGTCGGCCATTCTCCTCGGCGGCGACACCGACACCATTGCCGGCATGGCCGGGGCGATCTCCGGTGCACATCTGGGCATGCAGGCAATTCCCCCCGCGCTGCTGGCCCGCCTGGAGAACTCTCCGCAGGGCCGCACCTATCTTCACCAGCTGGCACAAAAGCTTGCCGACGCCCGCGCCGCCGCGCCCCTTGCGCCCCCGCCATGACCTTCCGCGTGTGGCCGCCGGCGAGCGTTAGCCGCGGACATTCTCACCCACGGCCCGCGGCAGGTGCTCGGCGATGTCCCCCGCCGTGATCCCCGCGGAGTTCGCGCCGAACTTCTCCCGCGCCAGATCCCCCGCCCGCCCGTGCAGGTGCACACCGACCACCGCCGCATCCAGCGCCGACAGCTTCTGCCCGATCAGAGACGCGACCACGCCCGTGAGCACATCGCCGGAGCCCGGCGTCGCCATCGCGGGATTGCCCGTCGTGTTCACGGCGACGCGGTTCGCATCCGTGATGACCGTGCGATGGCCCTTGAGAACCACCACCGACCCTGTGCCGCGGGCCAGCAGTTCCGCCAGCGGCGTGCGATCGGGTTCGGCGGGTTCCGCTTTCTTTTCGACCGGCTTCTCCTCCGGCTTGGGCTCTTCGGGCATGTCGAGCACCATGCCGTCGGCGGTCGACGGGGCGTCATCCTCGTCATCGTCCACCAGCGAGCGCCCCTTCTTCTGCGGCGCTTCATCTTCCTGCTGCACCGATTTGCCCGCGGCCTCGGGCGAAAGCGCGACATTGGCCCCGCGCTTCATGATGGCGGACATCAGCCGCATGTATTCGCCCATGTGCGGCGTCATCACCACGTTGCCCCAGTTGCGACGCTTGGGCCATTCGGACGTTTCCAGGCCGGCGAGCACGTTGAGTGCGTCGGCGTCGAAGACCATCGGACCGTGGTGCCGTTCGAGCAGTTCCAGGATGAGCCGCTTCACGCCGGCGCTGGTTCCCAGCCCCGGTCCCACGGCGAGCACGTCGTGCTCGTCGGCGAAGGCGAGCAGCTCCTTGAGCTTGGTGCTCGTCCACGCAAATGCGGTGGCATACGGGCAGATCGACAGCACCGCCGGGATGATCTCCTTGGGCGCCGCGATGCGCACGAGACCCGAGCCGGTGCGCAGCGCTCCAAGAGCGACCATGGCCGGCGCGCCGATCATGGTTTCCGAGCCTGCAATGACAAGGACTTTGCCGTAATCCCCTTTGTGCGAGTCAGGTTTACGCACGGGGAGCGAGGGGAGGGAGAGCGTTTCCATCCGCGGTAAGTTACGGATGAACGCGTGCGGCGTCAAATTGGGCGGAAGTACATTTGACTTACAAAGTACGAAGTCTTTTGAGAGTACAGTGAGCTGCCCGTCGACCTCCGCGCAACCGTCAATCAGGGCGCGGCGCGGGTGGCAGCGGCGGCCTTGCGGCGGTTCACCTCTTTGTGCATCTCCACAGACGTAAGATGCGCAATGGCAAGTTGCTGGATAATGTAGCTCACTTCTTTCTGGCAGTCCGCCCGCGCGGTCACGACCACGCTGCCGTTGAGCGCGATGATGGTGTTCCGCGGATCTTTCAGGTTGGCGGGGATATTGGCGCTGATTGCCCCCACCACCTGGTCCACAATCGCGCGTTCGTCAGCGGTCAGCGGGCGACCGTCGTCAGCCATGGAATCGGCGAAGACCAGATCGCGGACATCATAAACGTGCATTACCGGATCGTTGGGCCCGGGCTCGGGGCGCGTGATTGTGACACTGTGCGGAAAGGTGATAGAGCCATTCTTTTCGTATGTGGAGTGAAACTCCAGACGGGGTGCATGCGTCTTCCCGATGGCCGTCTGAATCTCCATGAAGATGCCGATCGCGGCCATATCGTGGTGGATGTCATCGTGCATGTCGAGCGACACGGGCGTTTGCTGGTTGATTCCATAAGGGGAGAGGGCGTCCCAATCCACGTTGAAGGTAATGTGGGTGAGCTGTTGGAGTTTTTGGAAGGTCTTGTCGAGAGGAAGCCTGTCAGTGACGAATTCGTGGTAGCGCCTGATGAGGGCCTGGTCGAGCTGGGCGCGGTTGGTGGGTGCGCTGTCGGCGGGGGCGGTGGCGGGCGTTGAGGCGGCGGCAGGAGCGGCGGCTTTTGAAACGGCGCTGGTGAGGGTGGAGGCGGCGAGTGTCACGGTGAGTGCGAGGGCGGGAAAGGCAATCCAGGCTGGGGTGCGGCGGAAGGCAGCGATCATGCGGATTCTCCTTTGGACGAAGGACTTGGATTCGATGATGCCGATGGCGCCGACGGGGAAAGGGCGGGCGGCGGAGATTTCGAGGATTTTGAGGAGGGTTTGGCCGTAGGCGGCGGCGGGCTCACCCTTGGCGAGAACGGCTTCGTCGCAGGCAAGTTCGCGGTCGGCGCGGATGCGCGGGAGGAGAAGCCAGAGGATGGGGTTGTACCAGTGGATGATGGAGATCAGGGCGAGCCAGTAGTTGAGGAGGACGTCCTCGCGGCGGATGTGGGTGCATTCGTGAAGGAAGACGTGGCGGAGTTCGGCAGGGGAGAGGCTTTCGAGAAGATGGGGCGGGACGAGGAGGCGCGGACGGATAATGCCGGTGATGGCGGGGGTGGAGATGTCAGGGCAGCGCAGGAGGCGGACCGAGACGCGGAGGTCTACAGCGCGGCGGGCGGATTCGAGGATTGCGAGGGCGGGGTGGTCGGTAATGGGCTGCGCGCGGCGGAGGATGCGGCGGAGCGAAAGGGAGGCGAGGGAGAGGCGGAGCGCGACCGCGGCGATGCCGGTGAGCCAGACGATGACGAGGAGGTGGTCCCAGGCGATGGCGGAAGGGCGCGAAGGCGCCCAGGTGGTGGGGTCTGCGGTGATGGGGTGGGACGCGCGTTCGAGAGGTTCGGTGCCGTAGGCGCGCGGGCGGAGGGGTTGCGGGAGGACGCGACCGGCGTGGGCGGTGGTGGGAAACCAGTTGAAGAGGCTCCAGCGGCTGGAAGCGGGAAAGCTGCCGTAGGGATAGGTGAAGCGCAGGAGCACGAGGAACCAGAGGGCGAAGCGCCAGCGCGCGGGGAGATGGCGGCGAAGAAGGATGTGGGCGGCGACGACGACCAGCGCGACAACGGCGGCGTCCCAGGAGGCGTCGAAGACGTCCCAGAAGGCGTTGAACCAGAAACCCCAGTTGAGCGTCATGATTTCTCCCTGCGGTTGAGAAGCGCGCGGAGTTCGGCGAGTTCGTCGGGAGAGAGTTGCTGCCGGGATTCCTTGAGGAAGTGGACAAGGGCGGGGGCGGCGTTGCCGTCGAAGACGCGCGAGAGGAACGAGCGGGATTCTTCGCGGACGACGGCATCGCGGCCGACTCTGGCTTTGTAGAGGTTGGCGGTGCCGGCGATATCGGGTCTGGTGTCAACGGCGCCTTTTTTGACGAGGCGGGCGAGCAGGGTGCGGGCGGTGCGGTGGTGGGTGCCGCGGTCTTTGGAGACGGGGGCGACGACCTCGCCGGCGGGGAGCCATTCGCCAGGGCGGTCCCAGAGGACTTTCATGATCGCCCATTCGGCATCGGTGATGGCGGGGGGCTTGGGCATGGAGGCCTCCTTGGGGGCTACAGGTGTAGTCACGTTACTACGGCCGTAGTCATGAGGCAAGAGGATTTTTCCTTTTGCGAGGGAGAGGGCGACGGCACGCTGAAGCGTGAACTCGGGGCGGTCGTTTTTTGATGGGGAAACGTCAGACGGTGGCGATGGTTTCCAGGGCGAGGGTGGCGGTTTTGCCGGCGCGGAGGAGTTTGGCGCCCAGGCCGGCGATCATGGCGGCGTTGTCGGTGCAGTAGCGCATCGGAGGGATGAGGACGGGGAGGTTCAGTTCTTCGCCGAGCTTCAGGACGGCGGCGCGGATGGCGGTGTTGGCGCTGACCCCCCCACCGATGATCAGCGAGCGCGTCTCGTAGCGGGCGGCGGCGCGGCGGAGTTTTTCGACCAGCATGGCGGCGGCGGTTTTCTGGAAGCTCGCGGCGACGTCGGCTTTCTGCTGGTCGGAGAGCGCGCTTGCATCGCGCTCGCGGCCCTTCTTGCCGTTGACGTGGTAGAGCACGGCGGTCTTGAGGCCGGAGAAGGAGAAGTTGAGGGAGTCTTTTTCCAAGTGGCCGGCGGGGAATTTGATGGCGCGGGGGTCGCCGCTTTTGGCGAGCTTGTCGATGAGCGGGCCGCCGGGGTAGCCGAGTTGCAGGATGGCGGCGACCTTGTCGAAGGCTTCGCCGACGGCGTCGTCCTGGGTTTGGCCGATGCGGGTGAGGTCGTCGAAGTCGCGGGCGTGGTAGAGGGAGGAGTGGCCGCCGGACATGACGAGGCCCACCGCGGGAAAGGGAACGGGGTGTGGGGTGTTGGGTGTCGGGTGTCGGGTATCTTGGAGGATGACGGAGTACAGATGCGCCTGGACGTGGTTGACGGCGATGAGGGGTTTTTGCCAGGCGAAGCTGTAGCCTTTGGCGGCGGCGGTGCCGACGAGGAGGCAGCCGATGAGGCCGGGGCAGTTGGCGACGGCGACGGCGGCGAGCTGGTTTGCGGGATCGGTGACGGTCGCTTGCTGGAGGGCTTCGGAAACGACCGCGGTGAGGGATTCGAGGTGTGCGCGGGCGGCGACTTCCGGGACGACACCGCCGAATTTCTGGTGCAGGTCGATTTGCGAGGCGACGACGCTAGAGAGGACGTGCACGCCGTCAGCGACCACGGCGGCGGCGGTTTCATCGCAGGTGGTTTCGATGCCGAGGACGAGAGTGTGTGGGGGAGCGGGCACGGTCATTGGGGAAGGTTCGCATCATCGTCGGGGGGTTCGGCGGGCTGGGTGCGCGGGGCGGGAGCAGTGGTGGGCGGGGGCGAGGGCAGCGGTGCGGGGTTGGTGCTGGTGGGAAGGCTGGCGACGGCGCTGGGGCGGGTGGTGGTGACATCGACGGCGAAGTCTTTGTTGCCGCCGAAGGCCTGGTAAGCGATGAGAATTTCGAGAGAGCGTTGGAGCTGGCGGTCGCTGGCTTCGACGGGGCGGGTGGCAGGCTGGGTGGCGTTGGGAGCGCCGGCGGTGGGTTGGGTGGTGGCGGCGCGGTGGATGATTTCGGAGTTCTGGCGATTGATGAGGACCTGGCGGTTTTCGTCGCGGGTCAGGGGGATGGTGAAGGCGGGGTCGGGCTCGACGCCCCAGGTCTTGGAATCCTTTTTCCGCATGATGTTGCGGCCGGAAGGGAGGTAGTAATAGGCG
>JBEHXY010000251.1:0-6227 GCA_048498455.1 Planctomycetota bacterium
CCGTCCTGCGCCCGGAAAATGTGGCAGCGCTCAAAGCCACCGCCAAGGTGGTCTGGCTGCGGGCCCGGGCGGAAGTGCTCCACGAGCGCATTCAGCAGGATGCGGCGACCAGCCTGATGCGTCCTAACCTCACGGCTGCGGGGGGGTTGGAAGAAGTGAAGGGGCTGCTCGCGGCGCGCGAGGAGGCCTATCGGGGCGCGGCGGACGGGGTGGTCGACGTGGAGGGACTGGCCGTGGAGGAGGTCGTCGAGCGGCTGCGGGAGATGGTGTGAAAGGGAAAATCCCGGGGCGCCATCTTCGCGGTTATCCCCTGAGCAGGGGGGGCCAGGGGGATAAATGGAGTGATGAAAACGTCTGCGCGGGGACGATAGGTTAAACAAGGTTGAGCTGTGCGTTTTGGCGATACGAAGTCGCTGCACGCTCCCTATGCGTTCATGGAAGGAACGTTTATGGTCGCTTCGGCACAGGGCGGAGGTCTGGCTCGGCACGCGATTAAGCTGCTGGACCTGCTGACCAATCGGTACCACGTCGGCGTGGTCGAGAGCGCCTGGGAAGAGGGGATGCGGGTGGAATTGCCCGCGATGGCGCGTCTCTGTGCGGGGCAGCGCGTGCGCTTTGTGGTGGCCGGATCGGAGGGGCTGGTGAGCAAGGGCTCGATGCGCCGGGCGATGGTTTCGGATGTGGACCGCGGGCTGTCGGACCGCCTGAGCGTGGAGCTTTCGGTGATGCCGGAAGCCGGTCTTTCCTAAAAAGGAGGCGGTTGCGGGGCAGGGAGCCATCGGCAGAGTTCGCCGGGACTTTCGCGGGGGCTTGACCGGGAGGGCGCGGGTGTGCTAATTTGGGGGTCCCAAGGGGATATAGCTCAGTTGGGAGAGCGTCTCGATGGCATCGAGAAGGTCAGGGGTTCGAGCCCCCTTATCTCCATAAAGCAGAAAGCCGCGGCTTGTGAAAGTCGCGGCTTTTTTGTTTTTGCAGGGGCGGGTGGGGCTTAACGGCCAATGAACAGGACGTCGAGGAGTTGGGGGCCGCCGCCGCCGCGGTTGCCGCGGTTGCCGCGACCGGCGGCGTCAGGGGCAGGGGCCGGGGCCGATGCGGGTGCGGGAGCGGGAGTCGGTGCGGCGCCGGGGGTGGCGGGGGCGGCTTCGCGGGTGATGACGATGACGTGGTCGGTTTTGGTGTCGAGGGCGCAGGTTTTTCCGCCGGCTTTCGTTTGGAGCGTTTGTTCGACGACGAATTCGGTGGGGGAGTTTTCCTTGATGATGGTGAGGGTGCCGTTGCCATGGGAGGAGAAGGCTTCCATGGTGTTGGGGTCGAAGGCGCCGCCGTCGGAGGAGCCGGCGAGGGGGAGGGTGGTGAGGACTTTGCCGTCGGTGGTGAGGATGACGCAGGTGGGGGAGCCGCCCTGGCCGCCGCGGCACATGGCGAAGAGGATGTGGTTTTTGGCATCGATGGCGAGGCCGGAGGGGCCATTGCCTTTGTCACCGAGGTCGAGTTCGCCGGTGACCTTGAGGGTTTTGGCGTCGACGACGGCAATGAAGTGGGAGTTGGCGACATCGAAGTAGAGGTGGCCTTCGCCGTCGGAGGCGCCTTGTTCGACGGAGGCGTTGGCGTTGTCGGGGCCGATGGCATCGACGGTGCCGACGGTGGAGCCGTCCTTGGAATCGATGACGAGGAGGTTGGGGGCGCGGTGGGACTGGATGATGAAGTGGTGGGTGGCGGGGTCGAAGGTGTAGCCATCGGCGCCGGGGGCGGGGATGGACTTGAGGACCTGGAGGGTCTGGGTGTTGAAGAAGATGGCGGGGTTGCCGGAGACGAGGCCGGTGTGGTTTTCGGGGTCGACGGCGACGCCGTGGCCGGAGGCATTGGGGAGGGTGCCGGTGAGTTTGTAGGTGTCGAGGTCGAAGATGCTGACGGCGTTGCCGCAGGCGACGTAGACGCGGCGGTTGGGGGAGTCGGCGGTGACGTAGTCGATGCCGCCGGCGGCGGGGATCTGGGTGGTGGCGAGGATTTTGTAGGGCGGTGCGTCGGCGGCGCGGAGTGCAGGCGCGAGGCCAAGGGTGGCGGTGAGGGCGGCGGCGGTGAGGAGAATGCGGGAGGGGGTCGGATGTTTTTTCATGACGGCCTCGTGTAGGGGGATGGGATATTCTGACGTTGGTGGCCCGACGTGGCGACGCGCGAATCGGAGGCGGCGCTATGGGGAGGCTACCCTGCGTGCATGAAGCAGGGATGAAGCGGGCGGGAATTTGAGCCGCTGGGGCGGTTCGTCGTGCAGGTGGCGACCGAGGCTTCGCAAGGCGCCCGTCAGGGCTCCGAGGGCGAGGGAAGGGTGGGCTCGATGTAGCGGGAGAGGCCGTGGGCGAGAGGGACGGGAGCGGAGGGGAAGGTGATGGTGGCGGGCTTGAGGCCGGGGCGGGAGGCGGTGATGGTGATGTCGCCGGGAGTGAGGGTGGAGCGCACAGCGACGCGGTTGATGCCGCACTCGGTGTTGAGGAAGAGATTGTTGGTGGAGTCGCGTTTGCCGGAGTTGTAGCCGCCGCGCCAGGTGGCGGCGCCGCTGCAGGTGAAGTCGATGCGCGCCTCATCGGTGGGACAGCGCTGGCCCCTGGCGTCGACGACTTCGACATCGAGGAAGGCGGCATCGGCGCCATCGGCGTGGAGGCCGGTTGGGGAGGTGTGCAGGGTGAGCGCGATTGCCGCGGGATCGCCGGCGGTCGTGAGCTCCTGACCGGCGACCTGTTTGCCGTCCTTGTAGCCGACGGCCCTGAGAATTCCGGGCGAGAACTTCGTGTTGGGGAAGGCGTAAACAAAGCCGTTCTGCGGCTCGGTGACCGTGGCGACGGAGGCATCGTTGAGGAAAAGTTCGACCCCATCGACATGGTTGGCGATGACGTAGAGGGTCTTGGTGGTAGTGGCGGGATAGCTCCAGTGGCCAAGGATGTGCAGGTCGGGGCGGCTGTTCTGCATCACGCGCTCGGCGAAATAAATTTCCTTGGGCAGGCGGACCGCGTCGACTTTTCCGGAGACACGGCAGACTTCGCTCGATTGCTGGCGGCCGTCGGCGTCGGAGTCGGTGAAGTAAATGGACGCATAGCCGGACCACTTGGCGTGATCGGGGTCGGTGTTGGAGATGCGGTTGGACCAGAAGTTCCAGTAGCGCGCGGCCTGGGCGAGCGCAAAGGTTTCGGAGTTGAGGTTGTAGGTGTCCATCGGGCCCTTTTTGAAGCCGAAGGCGGGCGGCGAGTAATCGTCCCAGAAGCGGCGGGCGGCTTCTTCGCGGAAGTCTTCGGTTTCGATGATGGGGGCGTGGTCGCGGTAATTGGGGCCGTAGGGACCGCCGAGCATGACGCCGAAATATTCCGCGGCGTCGATGGCGCCCGGATCGCGCAGCGAGCGGCAGCCGACGACGCGCCCGCCATGAGGATCGAGCTTCTTGCGGAGCTCGACCATCTGCTGCATGTGGGCGGCGTTGATGGCGGCGTTGCCGGCCTCCCAGAAAAGAATCGATGGGCTGTTGCGGAAATAGATCATGGCGTTGCGCATTGCCTCGACGCGCTGGTCCCACTGGCGGCCCTGCGTTTCATGTTCGCCATCGCCGGCGGGACAGACTTCGATGATCCCGTTGCGGTCGTAGGAATCGACATCGACGCGCTGCGGCGAGACGTGCATCCATCGCTGGTAGTTGCCGTTGCAGCCGCGGAGGAGTTGCGCGGAGTAATCGTGCATCCAGTCCGGGTAAGCCTGGCCGAGGCCGGCCCATTCGTCGGTCGCGCGGTTGGAGAAGCCGGTGAGGAAGAGGAAGCGGTCGTTGAGATAAACGCCGCCGGCGCCCGCGCCGGATTTGAATTCGACCTTGCGGAAGCCGGTGGTGATTTTCTGCGAATCGATGGGTTTTCCGTTGAGGGTGAGCGTGGTGTAGACATCGTAGAGTGCGGGATCTTCGATGCTCCAGAAGCGGGCGTCGGCGAGCGGGCCGGCGGCGTTCAGGGTGACTTTTTCGCCGGCCGGAATGGCGGTGGGCTGTCCTGTGAAAGCGGCGCGGACCTTTCCGGCTTTATCGACGATGGTGCAGGAGAGCGTGACCGTGGCGGGCGCGCCTGTGGCGTTGTGCGCCTGCGACTCCACCGCGACGTCGCAGGTGCGCGCGGGGATGTTGAAGTTTTCGCCGTAGATATAGGTGCCGGTGGTGCCGAGGCCGTCGGCGAGGGGAAGCGTCTGGTAGATGCTGCCGGTGGTGTGCAGCCAGACGTGGCGGTTGATGCCGCCGAAGGAGGGATTGGAGTTATTGGAGTTGATGTTCCATTCGAAGGGCGTCTGGGTGGCGCGCTCGGCGTAGGCGAGGGTGTTGTCGATTTTCACGGCAAGGAGGTTGTCGCCGGAGGGGTTAAGAGCGGCGGTGATGTCGACGCCGTACGCGGAGATGCCGTTTTCAGAAAGGCCGACTTCCTTTCCGTTGAGGAAGAGGTCGCCGGCCTGGCGCATGCCTTCGAACTCGAGGAAGACTTTTCCGGCCGCAGCGCCGGCGGGCACTTGGAAATGTTTGCGATACCACGCGATGCCCTTGTAGGTGCCGATGTCGCCCCTGGGGTGACTGATGATCGCGCGGAAGGAATCGACATCGTTAAAGGAGTGCGGGGTGCTGATGGTCTGCCACTTGGAATCGTCGAAGGCGGGCGCCTGGGCGCCGGGGGCGTCTTCGCGGAGGAATTTCCAGTCGAGGTTGAAGTTGTAACGGGTGCGCGGGGTTTCCGGCGGCGCGAAGGTTTGTGCGAAGGAAGGGGAGGCGAGCGCGGCGAGAAGAAGGGCAATGCGGAGAGGAAAGCGCTGGGCGGGCATGGGCGGTCCTTTGCGAGACGTGCGTGGTGGTGGTGAGAGAGCAACGGCGGGGGGAGGCATCGATGGCGTGCAACTTTGATTTCGGAACTATCATTTTTGAATGCAGGACGAAGAAAGCCACCGCCGCGGCGTTTAAGATGGGGAGTGTTGTGGGGGCGACTTTGGAGATTCGCGATGCGTCGGATGATTCTTGCGGGCGTGATGGTGTGTATGGCGGCGGCGGCGGTGTGGGGGCAGGAGGGCGGGGCGGCGAGTGCGCCGGCGGCGACGCAGGCGGCGGGGGATTTGCCGAAGGTGACGGTGCATCTGGCGGGGGATTCGACGGTGTCGGAGTATGCGTCGACCACGCCGCAGGAGGGATGGGGGATGGAGTTGAAGCAGTTTTTCAATGACCAGGTGACGGTGGACAACCAGGCGCAGGGCGGGGCGAACGTGCAGAGTTTCAAGGCCAGCGCGCGGTGGACGAAGATCCTGGAGAACGTGAAGCCGGGGGATTATGTGTTGTATCAGTTCGGGGCGAACGACAGCGGCACGGCACATGGGCCGGTGACGCCGGAGGATTTTGCCAAGACGCTGGAGCAGATGGCGGACGAGGTGAAGGCGAAGGGGGGGACGTCGATTTTCGTGACGCCGTCGGCATTTTATGAGTGGAAGGATGGCAAGGAATTGAATGCGCGGCTGTCGCCGTATGCGGAGGCGGCGCAGAAGGCGGGGAAGGAGAAAGGGGTGCTGGTGGCGGATTTGAATGCGCGCGGGGTGGAGTGGTTGAACAAGGAGGGGGAGGAGAAGACGAAGGCGTTTTATCTGCCGTCGCGGACGGGGGCGCCGGACAAGGCGCATTTTGTGAAGGCGGGGGCGGTGAAGATGGCGGGGCTGGTGGCGGGGGAGATCAAGCGGGTGGGGAGTCCGTTGGGGGCGTATGTGTTGAAGGAGAAGCTGCAGGAGAAGTGAGGGGGGGATGCCGGGGTTAGCCTTGCGTGGGAACGCAAGGCCGAGGGGACGGGGGATTGCGATTTCAACGGTTCGGCGGGGGCGCAAGGCGAGGGGGTGCAATTGCGGAGCGGGCCGGCCCTCGGCCTTGCGATTCCTCGCAAGGCTAGGGGGGCAGGAGGCCGGCGGCGGATAGTCCGTCGCGGACGGATGTGAGGAGGGGGAGGTCGGCGCCGTCGTATTGGCTGAGGGTGATGCCGGACATGGCGCAGGCTTTGGCGATGGCGATACCGGTTTTGATGAGGGCGGGGGTGGCTTTGGGGCGGACGCCGATGGCGGTGTTGATGGGGAAGGCGGCGTCGGCGGGTGTGGGGCGGAGTTGCTTGGCGATGTCGGTGAGGTAGGCGCGTTTGGTTTCGAGGATTTTGGGGTCGCCGGTGTCTTCGGAGTATTCCTGGACGCGG
>JBEHXY010000252.1:0-6208 GCA_048498455.1 Planctomycetota bacterium
CGATGAGGACACGGCGCTGGTGGTGCAGAACGGGCGCGTGGCCCGCGTGGTCGGAAGCGGCGCGGTCTACGTCATCGACGGAACGCACCTGAAGTATTCGTCGCTTTCCGAATCGGATCCCACCGGCGTGCTCCGCATGCACAACCTCACCCTGCACGTACTGGGCAATGGCGACACATTCGACCTCATCGGCCGCGCCGCCCATCCCCCCGCCGATTCCAGCGTTCACGACGCGCCGAAGGCTTAAAGCCAATCTACATGCGTTGGATGCCGGAATGGCCGCAGCTTGGGCAGCGTTCCGGCGCGGGCTCCGGCGAATAGAAGCGGTGCTGGCACGTCGCGCAATAAAGCCGCAGGTGACCCGCCGCGTGACGGTGCCGCAGCACGTAAAAGAAAACAAACCAGGCGAGCGGAATGAAGAGGCAGAAGAAGGGCACGCATTCCATCAGGATTCGCCTTGTTGCCCGGGCCGCTCACCGGCGCGGAAGGCGACACGCGTGCCTCACCACCACCAGAAGGACCAGCCGTTGTTCGTGCGCCGGGCGGTTTGTGCCGAGGCGGTCTGCGAGACCTCCGACCGCGCGCCCGAGGTCGTGATCGCCGTGATGCGATACGTGTAACGCGTGTCGGCAGCCAGCGCGGCATCCGTGAGGCTGGTGCCCCTGGTCGTTCCGACGGAGGTCCAGTTGCCATCCGCGGCACAGCGTTCGATCGCATATTCGACGGCGTTCTTGACGTTCGACCAGCTTACGCGAATCGCGTTGATCGTGGCAGTGGCGATCACCTCGGAAGGCTTGCCGGCATCGGCGGAAGGCGCGGGCGAAACCACCACCGGCGACGGGGTCACGATCGGCAGCGGATTCACGGCGGGCATCGTCGGAACGACCGGTGTCGGGGCGACCACCACCGGGTCGGGCGTGCTCGGCGCCGGCGGCGTGGCCGGGGTCGTCGCCACGGGCGTATCGGTCGGCTTCGAGGTCGCATCGCCCGGCGTGGGGGTGGCGACCGGATCCGCCGGTTGCGCCGTCACCGGCGATGAAGTGCTCGTGTCCGAAGCCGGCGTTTCGGCGGTGCTCGTGTCGGAAGCCGGCGTGTTCGACGCAGGCGTGTCCGACGCCGGCAGCGGCCGGTTCGAAACGATCACCGCCGTGGTCATCCCCGCCACGCTCGAATACGCGGATTCCCCGCCGGGCCCGATCGCCTTCGTGCGGTAATAGTAAACCGCTTGCGATTCCAGCCCGCCGTCGAGGTAGGAAAGCGTGCCGGCGTCGATGACCGAAATTTCCACCCAGTCCGACTGCCCATCCGTCGAACGTTCAACAATGTAGTTCGCCGCGTCGGGCACGTCGTCCCAGGCGACCTGCAGCGAGGTGCCGTCGATCGCGGTCACCCGCAGGTTCCCAGGCGCGTCCACTGCCTTGGTCATCGTGCCGGCAGTTCCGGCGGTCGAATCGCCATCCTTCGAATACGCGGTGATGCGATAGAAGTACTTTGTCGCGCCGTCGAGATCGCTCACGTGGTAGCTCGTCTGGCTGCCATCCAGATCCACCAGCGGCTTCCATTCCGATTCATCCAGCGACCAGTCCAGGCGATACCCCATGGCATTGGCCACGGGGGCCCAGGACAGATCGATGGCGGTAGCGCTTTTTTCCGTCGCCTGCACGTTGGAGGGGGTCACCAGGAACCGGGTCGTGCCGGTGGCCACCGCGGAGTAACCCGAGTCGCCGCCCAGGCCGGTGGTAAGCACGCGATAGCTGTAGCTCTTGCCCAGGCCCAGGCCGGCATCCCGGAAGGAGACCGCGTCCGCCCCCACGGTGCCCGCTTTCACCCAGCCGTCGATGCCGTTCACCGAACGTTCAATGACATAGCCCGACGCTCCCGCGGCGTGGCTCCAGGAAACCAGCATGGACGAGGAATCGGCCCCATCGGCCGCCACGTTCGCCGCCGTGGCCGCGGGCAAGGCGTCGTCGCCGCCCAGCAGCGTGAGCCCCGCAATATCGAAGTGCCCGCTGAGCACCTGCAACCGCAGCGTGTGCAGCCCCGTGCCCAGGTTCGCGCCGCCCAGGCCCGTCGCCAGGTCGATCGGCGGCTGCAGGGTGTACTGCCCGGTCCCCGCCGAAACGCTCACTTGCCCGATGTCGCGGCCGTCGACGAACAGTTCCAGCGTGCCGCTGCCGTTGCCGGCGCTGGTCCGCAGGGCGTACTGGCCCGAGCTGGCGATGTTCAGAAGGTAGTCATAGCGCGATCCGCCCCACACCCCGCGAAGGATGCCCGGGCTGCCGCCGCTGCCATAGGTGTCCAGGGTAAAGCTGGCGCCGTCCACGCTGCTCGCGCCGGTGCCCACCGGCAACGCGTTGCCCAGCGTGATCGGCCCGCGGTCTTCCTTCGATGCCGCGACAAACCCCGCGTACTTCGCCCCCGAAAGGTCCTGGATCGATTCCGTCAGCCCCCAGGTGCCGCTCCAGCTGTAGGCGCCGGCCAGGTTGAAGAACATCACCTGGTCCACGCCGTCGGCCGCCGCGTACTCAAAATACTGCCGCACCAGGTCGCTCACCGCGGGATCGTAATTCGCGGCGATCTTCGCGGCCAGATTCCCCGACACATCGCCGGTCAGGTCGATGCCGCCTTCATAGTAAAGCTGCTTGATGCCGTGGTAGGCCGCCATCGAGGCATACTTGGCGATGCCTTCCTGGTTGCTGATCATGTTCTGGTGGAGGGCCCCGAGCACCTGGTCGGCGGTCAGCGTGGGCGACCAGCTCAGGTCGCCGATCGACAGGTAGGGAGCGCCCGCGATCCCATAGATCTGCGAGCTCAAGTCCGGGCCGAAACGGCTTTCCAGATAATCGAGCTGGTTCTCCAGCACGTAGCTCCAGCCGATCTGGCTCGCCAGCACCGGCCGGATGGTGGTGTTGATGGCGTCCTGGCCATACACCGCCGCAAAGTCATTCTTGATGGAGATGAGGCGTGCCGGAACATGCCGCCAGCCCCAGTAATAGGGATTGTCGGAATGGTCGTAATTCAGGTCCGACCCGGCCGCCATGTCGCTCTGGGCCAGCTGGAAGTTCGTCCCGCTCTGCCCGAAAGAGCCGTTCCACACCTCATTGGAATACTCCAAGTAGACGTGAAGCGTCGGGTCGAGCGTTGCCTTGAGCAGCCCCGCGAGGTGATCGACGTAATCGTCCGTCGCCAGGACCGGGATGTTGATCCACAGGTCCTTGTGCAGCATGTTGGCCAGGTCGATGGCATATTCCCAAGCCCCGCCCTTTTCCGTCGCCTGCGTGGCGTCTGTGACATGCGACCGGTCGTTCCAGTTGGCCACCGGATTGTTGTTGGTCTGCAGGTAGTCCATCAGCCGCAGCGTCGTCACGTTCGCCAGCGAGCTCAAAAACTCGTTGGTGAAGACCTGCTGGGTGTCGGCCGCATAACCCGGCCGGATCAGCCGGATGTCCTTGGCCCCGCCGACCGCCCCCGTGAAGCTCAGAAAGAGCTGGGTCGACCCGGGCCGCACCACCACGTCCGCGGTCGTGCGGTTCGTGGCCGCGTCATAATGCCAGTTGGTCACAAAGGCGTTGCTGGCGATCGGCGAGACCGTCACCTGCCCGGTGGCCGAAAACGCATACGTGCCGTCGATCCGCGGCTCCGACTGGCCCGGGATCGTCGCCCCGCCCAGGGTGATCACGCAGGTGCCCGCATCGCCGGTCGGCCATCCGTTGGCGTCCAGCGTCGCGCTTTGATCCCACGGGGCGGCTGCGGAACCGAATTGCCGCGCCGACTTCATCGCGTCGACGAACATGAAGGAGCGGGACCAGTCCTTGATCTCCTCCAGGTTCACACCGATCGGGGTCCCACTTTGAAACAGCCGGGATTCAAGATGTTCGAGCATCAACCGGCGCCGCCCCGTGCGCCGCGATCGTGTTTCGCGCAAAAGTTGCGCTGCCAACACGCCCTTCTTCCTTAATTTCGCCATCGTTCCACGCCCGAATTGGAGACTGCATTGTCGGGAACCACCGCTGCCAAGAGCTCATCCCGGCTCCTTTTAAACGTATCGGCTGACCTAGGAGTTCCGGGATTTGCTCAGCTGGTAGAATAAATGTGCTCAGGCGCGCATTTTTTCCGCCGCGCTGCCCACGCTCGACCGCCCCATTTCATATTTACGGGTTACTTGACCGCCGGAAGCCCCGCCATGCTCCCGCTGGAATCAAGCCGCGGGTCGCGCCCCACCGGCAGCAGGATCTGGAACTGCGTCCCCTCCGTCTTTCCCGCCCGCACAATCGGGTGCGCCCTCACGATGCCCCCGTGCAGCTCAATAAACCGCCGCACGATCGCCAGCCCCAGCCCGATCCCCTTGCTCCCGAACTCAAACGTGCCGGAGTGGTGGTGCAGGATGTCCGAGCCCGTGTAAAAAGGCTCAAACAGGTTCGCCACATCCCCCGCCGGAATGCCCGGCCCCGAGTCTTCCACCAGGATCTCCAGCATCTGGCCGGCCTCGGGCGCGGGCTTCACCTCGTGGGCCGCCACCCGCACCGTGCCCCCATCGGGCGAAAAGCGAATCGCGTTGGAAACCAGGTTCGTCAGTGCGTCCTCCAGCTTGTCCCGGTCCGCATCCACCGACGGCAAGTTCTCCGCCACATCCACCACCAGCTGCTGTTTCCGTTCCGCGATGAACGGCCGATGATCGCTTGTCACCTGCAGCAGCAACGCCCGGATATCCACCGGCCCCTTGTTCATCCGCGTCGTAAATTGGTCGTTGTTCACCAGCTTCAGCAGGTTGTCGATGATCCTGCTCAAGCGCTGCGTCTTGGCGGCGATCTTCGTGAGCGCCCCCTGCACCGCCGCCGCGTTCTTGGCCGCCAGCGCCACCGCCCGCTCATCTTCCACCACCCCGTCCGTCGCCGCCGCCGACAGCTGCTGCAACTGCCGCTGCGCCAGCTGGCAGACGCCCAGCAGGTAGGTCACCGGCGTCTTGAGCTCGTGGCCGGCAAGTTCCATGAAGCGCCGCTTGGCCTCGTTGCTGCGCGCCAGCGTGTTCAGGTTTTTCTGCAGCTGCCGGGTCATTTCGTCAAAGTCGCGCGCCAGGTCCCCCAGTTCATCCTTGCGGAAGGTCGCGTCCTTCTCCCCGGACCCCGACAGCAGCCGCACGTTCAACTCCCCGCGCCCCACCGCCGCCGTCGCCTCCCGCAGCCGCAGGATCGGCATGATGACCTCGCGGTTCGATATCGCTACCCCCAGAATGAACAGCACCAGCACCAGCGCAATGCCCACCGCCGCCACCGTCATCGCCGTGTGATACACCGGCGTCATCGCCTCTTCCGAAGGCTTCGACACCACCACCGCCCACTTCGGCAACTGTACGCTGCCCACCAGGCTCACCACCCGGCCCCCCAGCGGCACCTCTTTACTCCCGATGATGATGTTGTTGAACAGCAGCGTGCTGATCGGCACCGCCCCATCCTTGCGGTGCTCAAAATAAAATTCCCGCGCCCGGGCGTTGGTCGGAGCTTCATCGGTCGCGTAAACCGTCGTACCGACATCCAAATCGACCAGCTGCGCCACCGCCCGCAACGGCCCCGCACGCTCCCGCAACGGGCTCAGCAGCCAGTCTACCGGTATCTTGTCCTTGATCACCCCGATCAGCACCCGCTTGCCCTCGGCACTGCCATAAATCGGCAATGCCACCGTGATGATCGGATCCCCGCCCGCCGGGTTGGGCACCACGGTGCTGATATACGCCCGCCCGCGCCCGCCGTCATACGCCGCCTTCCACCAGGTCTCGTCGGCCTGGAAGTAGTCCTGCGTCTTGCTGTCCGACGCGATCAGCTCCCCGAAAATGTTCGTCACCATCAGTTGCCGTGCATTTCCGCTGATCTCCGTCAGCAGGTGCAGGCGGTCCGACATCTCGTTGTGCAGCACCGCCGCCATCCGCGGGTCCGTCTGCGGCAGGCTCGGCCACAGGCGATCCAGCTCGATCGAGGCCGCCGTCGGCTTGGGAGCCGATTCGTCCAGGACCTCCCCGGGATTCGCCAGCACATGCTCGTGGTTGCGCTCCTCGACATAGCCGATCATCCGCGGGAAGCGCGAAAGCATCATCAGCTTCTCGATCTCGTCGCGCACGCTGCCCGAGATCCGGTCGGCGCAATCCGCCGCCGTGTCCTCGTAGCTTGTCCGAATTTTGTTGATCTGGATGCCCGCCCCGCCACCCAACACCACG
>JBEHXY010000253.1:0-6182 GCA_048498455.1 Planctomycetota bacterium
CTTCGCCACCCACCTGCTCTCCGGCGGCGCCGACCTCCGGATCGTCCAGGAACTCCTCGGCCACTCCAACGTCGCCACCACCCAGATCTACACCCACGTCGACGCCGACCGCCTCAAATCCGTCCACAAAAAACACCACCCCCGCCAATAACCCCCACTCACGCCCCCTGATAAGCAGTTGCCTCGCCCGACCTCCGCCCCCAATCCCCAAAATTTGCTCGGGCTCCGCGCCCTTTCTCACGGAATAACCTTTACCCCCCGCCGCTCCAACGGCTGGGCTTGCTCCTGCTCCCCGCCCTCGCGATGATACCCCTGCACCCCTGCTCATCGCGGACGGGACATTGGACGTCTCTCTCGGAGGACCGGATTCGTTCCGGCTTGCTATGGATCGGCATCCCCCACGCTCCCCCTATCGCCCCTTCACCCTTGTCGCTCTCGCTGCGGCCGCCCTCTCCGGAATGGCCCTCGCCTCCGCCGCCCGCGCCGCTTCCCTGGAAGACCGCCTCCACGCCCTCCTCGGCTCCGATCTCGTTAAAGGCGCCTCCATCAGCCTCGACGTCGTCGAAATCACCCCCAAGGGGCCCGTCGATCTCGTCAGTCACAACCCCTCCACCCCGCTCGGCCCGGCCAGCAACTGCAAACTTCTCACCACTGCCGCGGCCTTCGAAAAATATGGCCCCAAGGCCTCCTTCAAAACCACCCTTTACCAGTCCGGCGAGGACCTCGTCCTCGTCGGCGGCGGCGATCCCGCTCTCGGCGATGCCAAACTCGCCCCCGAACAGCGCCTCACCGCCCCCTTCGTGGCTTTCGCCCAGCAAGTTAAAAAGGCCGGCATCACCCACTACCGCAACCTCGTCGTGGACGACCGCGTCTTTGATTCCCAATGGGTCCACCCCAACTGGCCCACCGACCAGCGCCTCGAGTGGTACGAAGCCGGCATCGCCGGTCTCAATTTCAACTGCAATTGCCTCGACTGGCTCCCCACCGTCAGCAAATCCGGCGTCGGCCTCACCTTGATCCCCGACACCCACTACGTCACTGTGACCAACAAGGCCACCAAAGGCAGTCCCACCCGCGTCTCCCTGCTCCGCCCCGCCACCGCCAACACCTTTCAACTCCGTGGCACCGTCGCCGGTAACGCCCCGGAAGGCGCCGACCCCTACAGTGTTCCCATCTACGACCCCTCCCTCTGGACCGGCACCATCCTCCAGGAAACCCTCGCCGATCAGGGCATCGCCTCCTCCGGCCGCGTCCGCCGCGTCGAGCCCGATGAAAGAATTGCAGCCGCCACCCTTCTCGCCACCCACGACACCCCCATCCTCGACGCCATCAAACGCGCCAACACCAACTCCATCAACATGATGGCCGAATGCATCTGCAAACGCCTCGGACACGACGCCACCGGCAAGCCCGGCTCGTGGGAATCCGGAACCACCGCCGTCGAATCCTATGTCCGCTCCCTGGGCGTCGACACCTCCGATATTCACCTTGACGACGGTTCCGGCCTCTCCAGCAAGAACAAAGTCGCCGCCAAGGCCTTCACCGCCGTCCTTGCCCACGTTGCCGCAACCCCTGACGGCCAGCTCTTTGTCGACACCCTCGCCCGCGCCGGCGATGAGGGAACCCTCCTCAAACGCTTCAAAGGCATGCCGGTCGCTTCCGCCGTCCACGCAAAAACTGGACATATTTCCGGCGTCAGCACGTTAAGCGGGTATATTGACCTCGACTCATCTCCCAGAAGGCGCTTCGCCTTCAGCATTCTCGTCAACAAATATCAGGGCAACGTCAACCCCTGGCAGGATCAAGTGTGTCAGGCCATCTTCGCCTGGGCCTCCGGTAAGTAAGTCCCCAACCTCCCGAGGGTCTCTTATGCTGGATTCATGGGCGGCTATCCAATCCACGGCTTCCCGCGTCCTTGCCCCCAAAACCCCCGGCCAATCCGAACCCCCTCGCTATGCCCTCGACCGCGCCCTGCGCGTCGTCCGCACCATCGATCGCCTCGCCCCCCTTTCCAACGACTCGTTCGAACGCCTCGATCTCGCCCGCGCCGCCGCCCTCTACGCCACCATCGCCCATTGCGGCTGCCACGCCCCCGCACACCCCGCCCCCGGCGCCAACGGCCAGAAGCACACCGACGATCAGGCCCACAACGACGCCGCCGAACTCGCCTCCGACCACCTCAAGAATATCCTTCCCCCGGACGACCTCGACCTCCTCGCCCGAATCCTTCGCGAACACCGCCGCCGCCACACCGACCTCCCGGAAGCCAAGATTCTCGCCGACGCCCTCTGCCTCGAAGAATTCGGCCTCATCGGCCTCTGGCACCAGATGCGCACCTTCCACGCCCAGAACAAATCCCCCGAACAACTCCTCAAACTCTGGCGCGCCCAGCACGACTACGGCTACTGGGACACCCGCCTCCGCGACGGCTTCCACTACGCCGCCACCCGCACCGCCGCCCAATCCCGCCTCTCCCACATCGACGCCCTCTTCGAACGCCTCCAAACCGAACACCTCTGCGAAGACCTCCCCGCGCCTGACCCCATCGCCACCCCCGCCCCAGCGACGGCCAGCGCCCAATGACCCCCGGCCCGACCCTCCTTTCCGCCGACACCCTGGCCCCCTTCGATCCCGCCCTCCCCCCGCTCCTCCACAACGCAGGCCTCCTCCTCACCGGCCCCTCCATCACCGCCATCGACGGGCTGCCCGCCCTCCGCCGCCGCTTCGGCAACCTCCCCCACACCCATCTGCCTGGGCTCCTGCTCCCCGCGTTCATCAACCCCCACACCCACCTCGAACTCTCCTACGTCGCCGCCCACAACCTGCCCGCCACGCACTTCACGCACTGGGTCAACGCCCTCATGGCCGCCTACCCGCCTCCCGACCAACTCCCCGCCACCATCGCCCGCGCCACCCAGTTCGGCATCAACGCCTCCCTCGATGCCGGCGTCGCCACCGTCGGCGACATCTCCCGCCACGCTGGCCTCACCCGCGCGCTCCTCTCCACCGGCCCCCTGCGCACCGTCTCCTTCGGCGAGATCGTCGCGCTTGGCAAAATGCGCCACCGCCTCGACCCCCTGCTCGCCGCCGCCGCCGACCCCGCCTTCGCCTCCGACCACCTCCGCATCGCCCTCTCCCCCCACGCCCCCTACACCGTCGAATCCCCCGCCCTCGCGCGCATCGTGCAAACCGCTCTCCAGAAAAAACTCCCCCTCGCCATCCACCTCGCGGAACTGCCCGAAGAATCCCAATTCCTCGCCGACCTCTCCGGTCCCCTCGGCCGCGACTGGGACCTCATGCAAAAGCTCGACACGATCGACGACCAGATCCCCACCTGCCCCGGCGGCCCCATCGCCTGGGCAAAGAACGCCGGGCTCTTCGACGCCTCGAGGGAAATCCCCATCCTCCTCGCACACGCCAATTTCTGCTCCGACGACGACCTCGCCACCCTCGCCGCCTCCCAAGCCTCCGTCGCCTACTGCCCCCGCACCCACGCCTACTTCCGCCATCCGCCGACCCACCGCTACCGTGACATGCTCGCCGCCGGCATCAACGTCGCGCTCGCCACCGACTCCCTCGCCAGCAACCCCGACCTCAACCCCCTCAACGACGCCCGTGTCCTCTACGCCCGCGACCACGCCGACCCCCTCACCCTCCTCCAGATGATCACGCTCAACCCGGCCCGCGCCCTGGGCCTCGCAGCCGTCACCGGATCGCTCTCCCCCGGCAAATCCGCCGACCTCGTCCACTTCCCCCTCCCCACCACCGCCAACCCCCTCCAGGCCCTCCTGCAATCCCCCACCACCCCCGCCGCCCTCTACATTGCCGCCAACCGCGTCCGCTAATAGACCCCGCCACGTGCCATCGCCCCCCACTATTTGCTATAACACTCATTCCCCTTGATCTCTCAGCCGATGGAAAATCCAGCGCGAACGCGCAAAATGAATCTTCTGACCACTGACCACTGACCACTAGGAAACACTCATGAACATCGCCGTCATCGGTTGCGGTTACGTCGGCCTCGTCTCCGGCACCTGCCTCGCCGCGCTCGGTCACAAGGTCACCGCCGTCGATGTCGATGCCTCCCGCGTCGCCTCCCTCCGCGAAGGCGTCGTGCCGATCTACGAGCCCGGACTCTCCGAAGAAATTCGCACCCAGGTCGCCGCCGGACGGCTCTCCTTCGACACCGACACCGCCAAGGCCACGCGCGAAGCCTCCACCATCTTCATCGCCGTCGGCACCCCGCCCGCCAAGGGCGGCGGCTACGACTTCTCCTACCTCTTCGCCGCTGCCGAAAACATCGCCAAGGCCGCCGACGCCCCCAAGACCATCGTCATTAAATCCACCGTCACTCCCGGCACCGGCTCCAAGATGGCCGCCCTCGTCGACAAGCTCTCCTCCCACAAAATTGAAGTCGTCAACAACCCCGAGTTCCTCCGCGAAGGCACCGCCGTCCAGGACTTCATGCAGCCCGACCGCATCGTCTTCGGCGCCGCCTCCCCGGAAGGCATCGCCACCCTCCGCGAAATCTACCAGCCGCTCATCGACCGCGATTACGCGATCTACGCCATGTCCCGCGAGTCCGCGGAACTTTCCAAGTTCGCCGCCAACGCCATGCTCGCCACCCGCATCTCCTTCATCAACGAAATCTCCCAGCTTGCCCAGGCCATCGGCGCCGATATCGAATCCGTCCGCGTCGGCATCGGCACCGACAAACGCATCGGACCCTCCTTCCTCAAGGCCGGCGTCGGTTACGGCGGCTCCTGCTTCCCCAAGGACGTCCAGGCACTCGTCCACCAAATGAAGACCATCGGCATCGATCCCCTCCTCCTCTCCGGCATCGAAGCCGTCAACACGCGCCAGAAACAGATCTTCGCCAAACGTGTCCTCGATTCCGTCAAGCACCTCCCCAACCCGCGCGTCGCCGTCTGGGGTCTCGCCTTCAAATCCGATACCGACGACGTGCGCGAAGCCGCCGCCTTCCATGTCGTCGACACCCTCCTCGCCGGCGGCGCCACCGTCTCCGCCTACGATCCCCAGGCCACCGAAAACGCCCGCAAAATCCTCGGCAACAAGATCACCTACTGCGACTCGCTCGACGCCTGCACCAGGGACGCCGACGTGATCGCCCTCGTCACCGACTGGCCCGAATTCATCACCCAGGACTGGACCAAGATCGCGCGGCTCCTCAAGGGCAAACACATCTTCGACGGCCGCAACTGCCTCGCCTCCGGAAAAGTCACCGCCGCCGGCCTCTACTACCACGCGGTCGGCCGGCCCGAACTCGCCCCCGGCGAAGGCAAAGCCGGCACCATGGGCATCTTCTCCGCCGGCCAATAATCCCTCAAAACACCCCCAACACCCGCAGCCCAGGGATCGCAATCCCTGGGCTTTTCATTTGCCGCTCCGCGCCCCTCTTGCGTAATCTGTGCAAACGCCCCCGGAGATCTCCCCATGCCCTGCCCCTCCCCCCGCCTCATCGTCGCCACACTCCTCCTGGTCACGGCGACCGCTGCCGCCGCCGACACTTACCCCGTCAACATCCACCGCACCATGAAAAAAGGCGACGCCATCCAGGTGCAGATTCAGTCCGAGCTCTCCCAGAAAAATACCACCACCCCCGTCAACGGCGGCCAGCCTGTCGTCGCCCAACGCACCACGAAGACCGACATCACCGGCCGCCTCGACGTCCTGGAAACCGACCCCAAGGGCGAAGCCACCCGCCTCACTCTCACCATCACAACCTTCACCGACGCCGACAAAAACCTGCTCGTCCAGCCCGGCGTCGTCGTCACCATCGACCGCACCCCCACGGCCGTCACCCTCTCCACCCCCGGCCCCGCCCTCTCCGCCGATGCCATCCGCATCCTCAAGTCCATTTACCCGCCCGCGCGCCCGGCTGATTCCGGCCAGGGCAACGATGTCTTCGACAGCAAAGAACCCCGCAGCGTCGGCGAAGTCTGGCCCGTCAACACCGAGGCTGCCGCGCAACAATTCAGCCGGAACAACTCCAACGCCAATCCGGCCGACATCAGCGGCGAAGTAAAACTCGTCGCTGTCGAAAAAAAGCCCTCCGGCGACCTCCTCCACATCACTGCATCCCTCCGCGCCAAAAATCTCCAGGTGCCCCATCCCGAAAACACCACCCTCCGCGATGCCGACTACGTTGGATCCTTTGAAGG
>JBEHXY010000254.1:0-6135 GCA_048498455.1 Planctomycetota bacterium
CGTTGCGGTTTACAGGGTGAAGACGGGGCGGTGTTGGGAGGTGGGGCGGGTGGGGGGATCGAAGGCGGATTGGAAGTCGAAGACGGAGTCGAAGTCGCGGGGGTCGTCGTCGTCGGTTTTCTGCATGAGGCGGGAATCGACCATGGTGAAGACGATGCGGCCGAAATCGTTCGTGCGGACGATGTTCCAGTGGGCCAGGACGGTTTTGGCGAGGAGACCGTAGCGGCTGACGGCGTAGTTGCGGAGACCCCAGCAGAGTTGCTGGCCGGAGACGTGGCAGGCGGCGTCGCCGTCGGCTTTGGCCTTGGCCTCTCCGTGGATCTGGTGGACAGTGTGGTTGAGGCCGTGGCGGACGAACTCGAAAGCCTCAAGGGGATAGCGACCGCATTCCAGGACGACTTGTTCGAGGGTTTTGCGGGTGGTTTCGTTCATCGGCATGGTGATTCTACTCTGCTATGGGCCGTGACTCACTATAGAGAACGGATGGTGTGCGTGGATAGTTCCTTATTCGGGGGCTGGAAAGCGGTTACATGAGAAAAGTTGGCGGGAAAGCGTTAAGTTCGTGAAGGGCGGGGGTTTGGGGCGGCTTTTGACGCAAAAATGAAGCTGGCCGCCATCTTGCGACGGCGGCCAGGGACGGATCGATGTGAAGTTGGGGGATCGGACGCGGCCGATGGCGGGTGGGAGGCCCGCGTTACTTGTCTTGCAGCTTGGCGAGTTCTTTGTGGGCCGCGGCGACGCCGGCGCCGAACTCGAACTTGTAGCCTTGCTGGCGGAGGATGATTTCGACGCCGTGGATGACGCCGAGGGTGTCGGCCTGGTCGACGTAGCCCATGTGGGAGATGCGGAACATTTTGCCTTCCATGGTGCCCTGGCCGGCGGCCACGTTCATGTTGAGTTGTTTGCGGAGGGCGCCGCGGAATTCCTTGTCGGTGAAGCCGGCGGGATAGTTGATGCCGGTGACCGAGTCCGAGGGCTGCTTGGAGAAGACGCCCAGGCCCAGGGCGTTTGCGGCGGCGCGGGTGGCGGCAGCGAGACCGGCGGTGCGCTTCCAGACGCCTTCGATGGTTTCCTGCTGGATCATGTTGAGGGCGACGAAGAGGCCGCGGACGAGGGTGACGGCGGGGGTCCAGGGGACGTCGTTGTCGTTGTAGCTCTTGAGATAGCTGTTGAGGTCGAGATAGAGGTTGGGCTGCTTGACGGTGGCGGCTTTCTTGGCGGCTTTTTCGGAGACGCTCACAAAAGCGAGGCCGGGGGGCAGCATCAGCGCTTTCTGCGAGCCGGTGATGACCATGTCGACGCCCCATTCGTCGGTTTTGACGGGGAGGGCGCCGACGGCGGTGATGCCATCGGAGATGAGAATGGTGTCGGTATTCCGCGTGAGGGCGGCGATGGCCTGGAGGTCGGTCACGGTGCAGGCGGAGGTTTCCGAGTGGACGAGGACGACCGCGTCATAGTGCTTCTGCTTGAGGGCGTCGGCGACCTGGTCGGGGGCCACGGCGGTGCCGTAGTCGGCCTTGAGGACGGTGGAGTTCCACTTGTTGCGTTCGCCGATCTTCACCCAGCGTTCGGCGAATTTGCCGTTGGAGAGGAAGAGGACGTTGCCTTTGTCGCCTTGCGGGATGACGTTGATCATGGCCATTTCGGCCCCGGCCGTTCCGGAACCGGAGATGGTGAGCACCGGGTTTTTGGTCTGGTAGGTGTATTTGAGGCCTTCGTTGACCTTGGCGAAGAGGTCTTTGTACTGCTGGGTGCGGTGGTGGAAGACGGGCTTGGCCATTTCGAGGAGGACGTCTTCGGGGACGCTGGTGGGGCCGGGGGTGAAGAGGCGCATCTTGTTCATGGGGAAGCTCCGCAAAAAGTGAGGGAGTTGAGGATAAGGGAAAGGGGGGGGAGGGTCAAAAGGGGATGGTCGTTGAGAATCTGCAGGTGTCCGGGGCTGGCAGCGCGGCGTCGGAGGATGGCGGCCATTTTGGGTGCAAGGCCTCGTTCACGATTGCGTTGCCCCTACAGATCGTTTGATGGATACCTTTCAAACCGGAGCGAGACGATGAAGCCCAACCAAGGACAAGGTGGTGTGACGCGGAGAGGGTTTCTGCAAGGCGCCGCGGGCGTAGGAGTGGGGCTTGCGCTGTCGCCGTTTTCCGCGAAATCCTATGGGCAGATCGCCGGCGCCAACGAGGACATTCGGCTCGCGGTGGTGGGCTGCAACGATTGCGGCCGGGCCCATATTTCGAAGTTTCTCGCGCTCAAGGGGGTGCGTCTGACGGCGCTGTGCGATGTGGATTCGGCGGTTCTTCAGCGGGCGTCGGGGATCGTCACCACTGCCGGCAAGCCCGCGCCCACAGGGTACGTGGACGTCCGCAAGGTTCTGGAAAACAAGGAGATTGACGCCATGTACGGCGCGCCGCCGAACCACTGGCACGCGCTGATGACGATCTGGGCGTGCCAGGCGGGGAAGGACGTGTACATGGAAAAGCCGATCTGTCACAGCGTGTGGGAGGGGCAGCAGGCGGTGGCGGCATCGCGCAAATATGACCGGATCGTTCAGGCGGGGACGCAGTGGCGGTCGATGCCGGAGGTTTTCGAGGCCATCGAGTACGCCAAATCGGGGAAGCTCGGGAAGATCCTGGTGTCGCGCGGCCTGTGTTACAAGCCGCGTCCGTCGATCGGCAATGCGACGGAGTTGAAGGTGCCGACGACGGTCGACTTCGACCTGTGGTGCGGGCCGGTGGCGAAGGAGCAGCATCCGCGGACGCAGTTTCATTACGACTGGCATTGGTTCTGGGAAACGGGGAACGGCGACATCGGCAACCAGGGGGCGCACCAGATGGACCTGGCGCGCTGGGCGCTGGGCGAGGCGCATGTGGCGCCGTCGATCATCTCCATGGGCGGGCGGCTGGGGTATCGCGACAATGGGGAGACGCCCAACACGATGCTGACGGTGCACGACTATGGGCACGCGTTGCTGATCTTTGAAGTTCGCGGGCTGCCTGCGCGGGGAGGCGCGGCGGCTTTGCCCGGAGCGCCCATGGACAAATATCGCGGCGCGGACATTGGCAACATCATCGAATGCGAAAACGGGTACGTGTCGATCACCGGCACGAAGTGCGCCGCGTTCGACAAGGAGGGCAAGGAACTCCAGGCTTTCACCGGTGCGGGCGTCACGCGCGACAGCAGCCACCAGGAGAATTTCCTCAAGGCGGTGCGTTCACGCAAACGCGCCGACCAGCAGGGGGAATTGGCCGAGGGGGCGGTCTCGAGTTATCTGTGTCACCTGAGCAACATCTCGTATCGTGCGGGCAAAGAGGTTTCTGCGGAGGAAGCGAAAGCCGCGTTCGCCGCGCCGGCCGCGGCCGAGACACTGAATCGCCTGCGGACCCATCTTGATGCCAACGGAGTGACCTGGGAAGGCGTGAAGCTGGGCATGCCGCTGAAGATCGATCCGGAGACGGTCACGATTGCGGGAAACGAAGCGGCGTCGAAGTTGCTGACGCAAACGTATCGAGCGCCGTTTGTCGTGCCGGAGAACGTGTAGCGCCGCCGCCGTTGGCCTTGTTCTGTGTACACGACATTGACTGGAGAACCAGATGCCCACCCGTTCGATCCGCGGCGGCGCAGCCTTGCTGACCGCAGGCCTCGGCCTCACCATTCTCCTGCCGCTGGCCGCTCAGACGCCCTCTCCTGCACCCGCCGAAGCCGCGATTGCGCCCAAAGAAGCGACAGCTCTTTTTAACGGCAAAGACCTCACGGGCTGGACGATTTTCCAGGGCGCCACCGCTCCTGTGCCAGCCACCGCTCCCGCGTCACAGCCGGCCGCCGACGCGCCGAAAATCTGGTCGATCAGCGATGGCGTTCTCACCCTCAACACCACCAAGCCAGGGTACCTCGTCACCGACAAGGCGTACGCCAACTACAAACTGCACGTCGAATGGCGCTGGCCCAAGGGGGCTGCCACACGGAGCAACTCCGGCGTTCTGCTGCATGTGCACGGAGCGCCCGCCATCTGGCCGGCGTGCTATGAAGCGCAACTGCAAAACGGCAGCGCGGGGCAGGTCACGGGAATGGGGCTGGACATCCCCGACGCGCCGATGCAGAACAATCGCAAACGCGCGGCCCGCTTCCCCGGGGTGACGGAAAAGCCCTTCGGCGAATGGAACACGTATGAGATCGTGGCCGAAAACAACACGCTGACCCTCACCATCAATGGCGTGGTTGCCAACAAAGTGACCAAGCTGCCGGAAAAATCCGGCGCCATCGCCCTTCAGATGGAGGGCTATCCCATCGACTTTCAAAATGTGCGTATTGAGCCGATTCCCGAAGCCAAGCCCTGACCGGGAAAGACCCTGACGAAGAAAGGCCTGGGCATGGGAAGGGATGGGGGTTATTCGCCGACGGGGACGACTTCGCGAACTTCGGGGACTTTTTCGCGGATGTTGCGTTCGATCCCCTGGCGGAGGGTGACGTTGGAGGAGGGGCAGCCGACGCAGGCGCCATGGAAGCGGACCTGGACGACGCCGTCGGCGGAGACGTCGACGAGTTCGAGGTCGCCGCCGTCGCCCTGGATGATGGGACGGAGCCAATTGATGACCCGCTCGACGCGTTCCTTCACCGACGGCTGGTCGGGAGCGGAAGGGGGTTGCGCGGCGGTCATGGGGGTCTCCGGAGGTGTTCGTGATGCTGAGTCAGTATAGACGGCGCGCGGAGGGGGTTCAATGGTGGGCTGCGTTGGCGGGGGGGCTGGGACGACGGATACACGAAGACACGAAGGCACGAAGGCGCACGAAGAGGTTGCGGTAAGGGGGCGGGCCGACTGGATATGAACTTGCGGCGAGAAGGAGGACGGGGCTTGGCGTGGGGGCTTGCCTTCCGGCGCTGCGGGACATTGAATGGGGGTATGGAATTTCAGCCGGTACAACGTCGGGCGCCGAAGCATCCCAAGTATGACGCGATTCATCGGGCGTTGTTGACGGGGTTGCTGTCGAACGTGGGGACGAAGACGGAGACGTATGAGTACCAGGGGCCGCGGGGAGTGAAGTTCAGCATTTTTCCGGGGTCGGCGCTGTTTAAGGCGGCCGGGCCGCGGCCGAAGTGGATCGTGGCGGGGGAGCTGGTGGAGACGACCAAGCTCTATGCGCGGACGAACGGGGCGGTGCAGCCGCAGTGGATCGAGCGGGCCGCGGGACACCTGGTGGAGCGGAGTTATTCGGATCCGCGGTGGGATGCGCAGTCGGCGTCGGTGCTGGCGACGGAGAAGGTGACGCTGTTCGGGCTGGTGCTGATTCCCGCGCGGCCGGTGCCGTATGGGCCGATCAATCCGAAGGTTTCGCGGGAGTTGTTTCTGCAGCATGCGCTGGTGCTGAACGATTTGCGGACGCAGGTGCCGGCGCCGTTTCTGCGACACAATGAGGCGTTGGTCGCGGAGGTGGAGACGCTGGAGGCGAAGATCCGGCAGCGGAATCTGCTGGCGGACCAGGCGACGCGGTATGCGTTTTACGATGCGCGGGTGCCGCTGGAGGTGGTGGATGGGAAGTCGTTCGACACGTGGCGGCGGGTGGCGGAGCGGGCGAATCCGCGGTTGCTGTTCATGTCGAAGGAGGATTTGCTGCGGGCGGATGCGCCGGCGATCACGCCGGAGAATTATCCGGACCGGGTGACGGATTCGGGCGGGAGTTTGAAGCTGCCGGTGCATTACAAGTATGAGCCGGGGGAGGTGAACGACGGGCTGACGGTGACGGTGCCGGTGGCGGCGTTGCCGCAGTTGCGTCCGGAGCGGTATGACTGGCTGGTGCCGGGAATGCTGGAGGAGAAGATTTCAACGATGTTGCGGGGGTTGCCGGGGGCGTTGCGGCGGAATTTTGTGCCGGTGCCGGAGTGGGCGAAGTCGGCGGCGGCGGCGCTCCTGGCGGAGCATGTGCAGGACAGCAACGTGTCGTTGAAGGATGCGCTGGCGGCGTACCTGGGGCGGCACAGCGGGGCGGAAATTCGGGCGGAGGATTTTGCGGAGGAGGAGTTGCCGGCGTACCTGCGGATGGCCTTTCGGGCGGTGGACGATTCGGGGAAGGTGCTGGGGTATTCGCGGGATTTGCCGGCCTTGCAGCGAAAGCTGGCCCCGCAGGCGGCGGACACGTTCGC
>JBEHXY010000255.1:0-6084 GCA_048498455.1 Planctomycetota bacterium
GGCGCCGCGCCCGAGCCGAAGGTGAATTTGAAGCTGGTGGTCTGCGCGCGGGCGGTGGCGGCAAGCAGCAGGATGGGGATGACGAGCAGGGATCGGTGCATGCGGGCTTTCCTGGTTTCATGGAATCAGGGACGGGTCACGGGGTGCGCGGCGGTGCGGGCGTCAGGGGGTTGCGGGGGCAGGTTTGGCGTTTTCATCAAGTTCGAGGCGGAGGTAATCGTATTCGACGCCATCGCTGACGGCGCCTTCGGGGACGGTGAGCGTGAGGGTGTTGGCGCCGGCTTTGAGGAGCGTGGCGTCGAAGGGGACTTCGCGTTCGTACCACATGCCGGAGATCTGGTGGCTTTTGGGAGTGCCGTCGTTCTGGATGCGGACGCTTCCGGTTTCCTTGTTATTGACGGCGACGGTGAGGGGATTTCGCGGGCCACCGCCGCAGATGGCGAGGCGGAGGGTCGCGGTGCCGGAGGTCGGGGCGCTTGGCAGATCGAACTTGATGGTCCACGGTGTGGCGCGACCATTGGCGGCGGTGCGGTTGTCGGCGCCGACGACGCCCCAGAAGGGGGCGGCATGTGCGGCGGGGTCGGTGGAGTGCGGGGGCTGGTCGAAGAACCAGTCCTTGCGGAAATCGGATTTGCCGATGGTGAAGGAGATGTCGTCGGGGAAGAGCTTGGCGTATTGGAGGGCGATGTCGAGGTCGGTGGAGTGGTCGGCCATGAAGAATTCGGAGGCGTTGCGGTTGGCGATGCCGACGTCCCAGAGCTGCTTGCCGTGGCGGACGGGCGTCCAGTTGAGAGTGCCGAGGTCGAGGGGTTTGCCGGCTTGGACGGTGATGTCGGCCTTGGCGAATTCGCCCAGGACGCCATCGGCGAAGGCGTGGAGGGTGTAAGTGCCGGGGCGGACGTTGGGGATGGAGAAGGCGCCATCGGGGGTGGCGAGGGTCCAGAACTGGTAGAACTTGGCGTCATTTTGCCAGTCGACCAGGCGTGCGGGCCGCTGGGGCGCGGCAGCCGCAGGAGCGGGCGCGGCGGGCGGGGGCGCGGCATCCTGACCAGCGCGGGCGCCGGCGCGACCGGCGCGGGGCGCGCCGCCACCGAAGGCCAATGCCGGGGCGGGCCAGGCGGCGTGGGTGAGGCCGACATGGAAGTGGGTCATGGCGGGTTTTTCGCCGGCGGGGATCAGCGGGTCAGAGAAGGCGATGCGGCCGGTGACGGTGCTGCGCTGGTCTTTCTGGGCGTATTCCGGGGCGTTGACCCAGGCAAAGGGCCAGGCGGCCATTTGCTTTTGGGCCTGTGCCTGGGCGTCTTTGTAGAGTTCTGCGGGCGGTGCGCCGGCGTTGGCGTAGAGGAAGAAGGGGCCGATGACCTTGGTCCATTGCTCGCCGGCGTTGACGCCGACTTCGGCGCCGCCGTAGTGGCTGGAGCGCCAGTAATCGAGGATGCAGGGGGCGGCGACGGGGTTGGTGTCGCGGTGGCCGAGGAACTCGGGTTTGGTGGGGCCGCCGGACATGTATTCCTGGGAGGGGTTGATGAGGTAGAGGCCATATTGCTTGGTGGAGGAGGACCAGCCGAAGGCGGGGTTTTCGGACTGGATGGTGGTGTAGACGTACTTGTCCTCACCCTTTTCCTGTTCCTTGGGGTAGGGCTTGTTGTACTTGGTGCCGGCGGAGAGCCAGTCGAAATCGGCGTTGAGTTTGGCGCAGAAGCGGGCCTCGGTGATGGTGGTGGCGGGGTAGGAATCGGGGTGGGTGAAGATGCAGTAGGTGTAGGCGCCGGAGTCGCCGCGCTGGAGGGCGAAGCGGATTTCGATATCGGAGATGAAGTTGCCGCCGGCCTGGGCGCCGGGGCCGGTGCCCATGTGGCGGCCGTTGGCGACGCCCTTGATGGAGACCTCGGCGCGGTCGCCGTTGTTCTTGGCGGGATCGATGGTGACGGTGCAGGTGGGCGGCACGGGAGGCTCGGCGGGGCCCATGGCGTCGTGGGACCAGAAGCCATACTGGTGATCGGTCATGTTGCGGTTGAGGCCGGTGGTGCGCTGGCCGGGGGGGTCTTTCTCGAGGTCGGGTTTGCCGTCGGGGGTGAGGTAGGTGGCGAGCATCTCGGTGCCTTTGTAGCGGTAGGAGACGAGGTCGCCGGAGGCCTTGGCGACCTGGATCTGGATGGTGCCGTTGTCGAGGGTGTAGAGCTTGTCGTCCTGGGTGAGGGTGACGTTGGGGCCCGCGTCGGCGGCAAAGGCGGGCGCGGCGGCGAGGGCAAGCAGGCAGGAAATCAGAAGGGCGGGCAGGGGACGAAGCATGGGTGGTCCTTTCACATGGGGATCGATTGGATCAGTGTTTGGCGGTTAGCGTTTAGCGTTGAGGTTCTCATCAAGTTCAAGCCGCAGGGTGTCGTAGATGACGCCGGAGTTCAGGGTGCCTTCGGGGATGGTGAGCGTGAGGGTGTTGGCGCCCTTCTGCAGCAGCGTTCCATCGATGGGCAGCTCGCGTTCGAACCAGATGCCCTGGATGTTGTGCCGGACGATGGTGGAATCGCCGGTGGAATTCAGGCGGTCGACGGTGCCGGCCGCTTTGTCGTTGACCGCGACATCCAGGTGGTTCACCGAGGCCGAGCAGAACGCCAGGCGCAGCGTCGCCTTGGCGCCGGCGGCCGGGGCGTCGGCAAGATCGAAGCGGATGGTGTAGGGCGTCGCCTTGCCGGGCTTGGAACGGACGCCGGAGAAGGGGACGATCGTTGCCTCGGGGTCGATGTTGTGCGGGATGTGCTCGTAGTACCAGTCTTTGGCCGGATCGGACTGGCCGACGGTGAAGGTGACATCGTTGGGGAATTTCACGGCATATTGGATCTGCGTGTCGGAGGCGAAATATTTGTCGCCGCCGGCGAACTCGGTGGCGGTGCGGTTGGGCGTGCCGATCTGCCAGAGCTGGCGGCCGCGGCGCACCGGCGTCCAGTCGATGGTTCCCAGGTCGACCGGCTTGCCGCCCTCGGGGATCGTGATGTCGGCCTTCTGGAATTCGCCGAGCACGCCCTCGGCGTAGGCGTAGAGCGTGTAGTTGCCGGGCCGGACGTTGGGAAGTGAGAAGGCGGCGCCCTCGGGTGTGCCGTCGGCGGAGGTCCAGAATTCGTAATGCTTGGCGTCGGTTTGCCAGGTGATTTCGCGCATGCGCGCGGCCACGCCCGGCGGAGCGCCCGCCGGACCGCCCGCGGGAATCTGGTAGCTCGCCGCGCACAGGCCGACGGTGTAGTGGGACTTGGCGCTCATGGCGTTCGCCGGCGCCAGCGGGTCGTTGATGTGGAACTTCCCATTGACCGTCGAGCGCTGGTCCTTGTGGGGATAATCCACGCCGCTGATCCAGTCATAGGGCCACTTCGCGGATTCCTTTTTCGCCTGGTCCAGCGCGTCGTGCCACATCGCCATGGGATCGGGGCCGGTGTTGACGTACATGAAGAAGGGGCCGATGACCTTGGTGAAAGATTCCCCCTGGGCGACGTAGAGGGCGGCCCCGCCGTAATGGCTCGAGCGCCAGTAATTGAGCGTGCAGGGCGCCTGCACCGCGGTGGTGTCGCGGTGGCAGAGGAATTCAACCTTCGTGGGCCCGCCGGAGAGATACTCGATCGTGGGATTCACGATGTACCAGCCGGTTTTCTGGGTGGTCGACGACCAGCCATAGGCCAGGTTCTGCGACTGCACGGCGGTGTAGACGTACTTGTCTTCGCCGGGCTCTTCGCGCGGGTAATACTTGTTGCGGTTGGGATCGACGGACAGCCAGTCATACATCGACGCCAGCTTGGCGCAGAAACGGGCCTCCCCGATCGATCCGGCCGGATATTCCGGCTTGTGCGTCAGGATGCAGTAGCTGTAGACGCCGGAGTCGGTTTTGCCCAGCGAGTAGCGGATCTCGATGTCCGCCGGAAAATCGCCATCGGCCGCGCCACCGGCGGGATGGCCCATCTTCTTGCCGCCGGAAATTCCTTTGACCGACACCTCGGCGCGATCGCCGCTGTTGGTGGCGGGGTCGATGGTGACGGCGGTGATCGTCTCCACGCCGCCGGAGGCATCGTGCGACCAATACGCCCCGGCGTGGCCCGACTGGTTGGTGAGCGTCTCGACACCGTTGTACATCAGCGAGGAAAGATCGCCGTTGCGCTTGTTGACCTTCGCGGTGATCACGCCGTTGCTCATGGTGAAGGAGGCGGCATCCTGCGTCACCGTGACCGCGGAGGGCTGGGTGGCATCGGCCGCGAATGCAGGGGCGGCAGCCAGGAGAATCGCCAACGTGAGAACTGCGGGAGCGCGTCGCATGCAACACCTTTCCTGGGAAGTTGGGGGTGCCTGAAAACCGGACGAACCGGTCACTTCATGTGCTCTGTCATCCAGCCGATCGCCGCATCCTGCACCGGCGGCGGCAGGCGGTTGTAATCGTCGGGTTCCTGCAGCCCCAGGGCATCGGCGGCGTTGTAGAGGCCGTAAATCTTTCGCGCGTGGTCCACCGCCGCATGGACGTCCGCCGGGTTGGCGTCGCGGTCGTATTTCGGCGAGACCACCAGCACGGGCCGCGGAGCGACGAGCGCCAAAAGATCGTCGTCGTCATAGGGCAGCGTCGCTTCCTTGCCGACAAACCATCCGAGCTTCGGGAGCAGCGGCCGCTCGATGGAATAGCGGGCCAACCCGCCGGTTCCCTTGTCGGCGGTGTCGGTGCGCATGGGAGTGAAGCCGGCGATGGAGACGATTCCCTTGAGCCGCGGATCGGTCGCCGCCGCATAGAGCGCCACGTTGCCGCCCATCGAGTAGCCGAAGGCAAAGACCTTGTCCGACTCGACCAGCGGATTTTTCTGCAGCGCGTCAATCGCGGTGTGCACATCGTCCACCATTTGCCCCATCAGCGACCATTGCGGATAGCGGTCATAGAACGGCGCGGTCTCCGCCATGCGCGAGCCGAAGCCCGCCTGGTCATACGCCAGCACCGCATAACCTGCCTTCACCAGGGCGAGGATCGGATGCAGGTCGCGTTTGTAGACCCACATGTAGCCCAGCGGATAGGAATAAGAATGCAGCCAGATCACCGTCGGCAGCCTGGTGCCCGGCGGCGTGTCCTTCGGATAATAGAGCGTTCCGTGAACGTTGGCCCCGAACGTCAGCGGCTGCGAGGCGGTCGCGTTCCCCTCCTCCACGAACCAGCCGAACTCCTGCGTGCCGGCCAGCGACCGCTGAATGACCCAGGCGGGGACATCGGGCGACACCTGGCCAGGATTTGCGCCGTCACCGCCCGCTGCGCCGCCACGTCCAAACCCACGGCCACCGCCGCGGCCCGCCGCGGGCGCTGCGTCCGCGGTTTGCGTGGTCGCCTGCGTCGCGGGCACGGGCTGTCCCGCCGCATCGACGCGCGCCCCGCTGCCCGCCCGTCCGCCGCCGCGCCCGAACCCGCCGCGGCCAAATCCGCCGCCGGTTGCCGCGGGCATCACCAGCGGTCCCTGCCCCAGCATGTCGTTCACGGCCCCGCGCAACAGCTCCGCGTGCTTTTCCCACTGTTCCTTCGATCCCAGAGATGCCAGCGGCGTCGGTTTGGCCGTGAGCTGGTCGATCGCCGGCGGGTGCTTCGCCTGCCACTTCGCGAAATCCCACGGGAAATACCAGGTGTTGTGCCACTCGCGGTCGGAGCGCCCGAACTGCTTGTCGAGGAAGTCCAACACCGCGTCCATGTCGTTGGCCCCGTGGAAGCCCGGCACGCGCAAAATCCCCAGCGCTTCGGACCCTTTCGCAGTCACCCGCGTCGCGCCGCCAAAAGCGCCGGCGCTTCCCGGATTCAGCAGGTCATACACCCGCGCCGCCGAATGAAACGCATGCTCGTCCCCCCAGTCGTTCGACACCTCGTCGTTGTACCCGCTCACCATGAACACCGGCCGCGGGGCCATCGCCGCCAGCAGCAGGTTTCCATCCACCGGCAACCGATCCTCGCGCCCCACGAAATAGCGCAGCCGCGGATGGAACCAATCCGGAAACATCAAGCTGCTCGACTGGATCGACTCCGCCTGGTTCCGCTCCCCCGCATCGCGAAACGCCAGCAGCCCGCCCACCCCTGGCGAGCCCGCG
>JBEHXY010000256.1:0-6072 GCA_048498455.1 Planctomycetota bacterium
CTCCGCCAGCCTTCCCCTCGCCCGCCCCGCCACCGGCTCTCCACCGCCCTCGCCCAAGCCCCGCCTCCGCGCCAAGCGTCTCTGGTGCCAGGTGCGGGACTACACCACGCTGCGTTACAAATTCGCCAACCTCTGGATTCGTCGCGGACTGGGGCTCGTGCAGCCCAAGACCCTCGACCCGGCCCTGCTGCACCATGGCCTGACGTTCGTGCTGCCGGGCATCGAATCGGAATCGGTGTTCACCTATGGCATGTGCGACGGCCTGCTTGACGGCGGCGTGCCGGGGCAAATCCGGGTGTTCAACTGGGGGCTGCCATTCCCGGGCGGGTATCTGGCGAACCTGACGCGGATCGATCGGAATCGCCGGCGGGCGCGGGATCTCGCGATGGAAATCGTGGCGTATCAGGACGCGTTTCCGGACCGGCCGGTGCACCTGGTGGCGCAATCCGGCGGGGCGGGCATCGCGGTCTTCGCCGCCGAAGCGCTTCCCGAAGGCCGCTGCGTCGACGGCATCGTGCTGCTCGGCGGCGCCCTTTCGCCGACCTACAACCTGGCGCCCGCGCTCCGCAAAACCAAGAAGGGGCTGCTCAACTCGCACTCCTGCAAGGACACGATCATCCTGAACTGGGGGACGCGCATCTTCGGGACCACCGACCGGCAGTTCACCCGCGCCGCGGGCTGCTCCGGCTTTGCCCCCCCACCGAACCTGCCCGATCACGAGCGGCGGGTGTATGCGGAAAAGCTGCACCAGCTTCCGTGGCATGAGGAGATGGCGGACACGTGCCATCACTGGGGCGGGCATATCGCGAGCGGGGGGGAGTTGTTTTTGGCGCGGCACATCGCGCCGTGGATTTGCGGCTGAGAACCAGACCGATTTTGAGAAAAGTGTAGGCCAGGCTTTCGCCGCCGGTTATCCTGCGGAAGTGTTGGGAGAAGGCCTTGCGATATCGCCGATCCATCGTTGCGTCCATTCTGTGCGCCAGTCTGGGCACCGTGCCCCGCACCTTTGCGGTGGACGCCACCTGGGACGGCGGTACGGGGAACTGGATACAATCCGTCCACTGGGGATTCGCCACCGGATACCCGCACAACACCAGCAGCAACAGCTACGACGTCTTCATCGGCGGCGGCACGATCAATGGCGGGGGAGGCAGGCTCGACTCCCTCAGCTTCGGTTCCGCCACGATCAATGGTTCGCTGATCTCCCTGGTCAACAGCCTGACCCTCGGGTGGTCCGGCGCATCCTCCGGCTCCATCCTGGGCGCCGACGTGACTCTTTTGTCCACCGCCACGGGAACCCTGGGCAACAGCGCGCCCTTCGACCTGACCTTCACCAGTTCAAGGCTCACCAACAACGGCACCTTCACGCTCGCCGCAGGGTCGATCACCGGCGGAACCCTCACCAACACCGGCGCCATGATCTTCAAGAGCGGAAGCCCCATCGCACTCTCGGGTGGAACGCTCACCAACTCCGGTTCCGTGACCATTGAGGATGGCAGCGCGACCTCGTTGTCCTACGAACGGTTCATCAACAACGGAACACTGGTCATTGGAAACGCCCGTGACTCCCTGTTGTCCACCACCGATCTTTCCAATACCGGGCTGCTGCAAGTGGACTCCGGCTCCCTGACACTCGGGTACAACGCCACTCACACGGGCGGTTCTCTAACCATAGGGGCAGGCGCCCAGGTCACTCTTATGGGCGGAACCGGAGGGCCAGTCAGTGGTGCCGGAAATGTCATCATCCCGGGCGGCGACATCACGAGCAGTTACGACGTCCAAGGCCTTACCACGTTGTCCCGCGGTTACGCGACCACGGTCCAGATTTGGAACTCTGTGACCATGGGTTCTGCCGACATTGAAACGAACATCTACGGCGACGGAACGGTCACCGTCAACGGCCACTGCACGCTCGCCGGAAGCGTCGATGTCGCGGGGGGCTTGCTCGTCAAGGAGGCCCTCTCAATTCCCACCAGCTTCGCTGCCAGCACCACTCTGACGCTGGCTGCCGGCGGCACGGGAACCTGGGGAGGGCGTGGCAGTGCGTCTTCCCGGTCGGTGCTTGGACAAGGCGCGTCGCTTATCAACCAGGGCACCTTCACCTTCCTTGGCGGCTCGCTGGCGGGCGGCCGCTTCTCCGCGTTTGCCTCGCCGCCTTCCCTGCTGGTGAACACGGGGATGATCGTCATCAACGCACCGGAGAGCAGCGTCAGCATCTCCAACAATGACTACAACGGCACCCCAGGCTTCGGGGGCTTCTATTTCCAGAACCAGGGGCTGGTCAAAGTCTGCGCCGGAACGCTGGAACTGGACATCCCCGACAGCGGTTCCACGACCGGCAATTTCTTCGTCGCCCAAGGAGCCACCCTGGCGTTCAGTGCACCCTACACCTTCACGGGCGCCAGCACGCTGACCGGCGGAGGGCTGGTGCAGGTCGCGATCCAACAGCCTTCCGTCGTATTCAACAACGTCGCTTTTCAGGGAACCATCACCGGCGAAGCCATTTTCAACGGGCCTGCCTCGGTCGCCGTCTTCAATTCCAGCCTTGTTCGTGGTTCCGGAACCCTCACCATCACCACCGCCGCCGATCTGACCGACGCCACCATTTCCATCCAGAAACTCAACATCAGCGGTGTCGCCACCATCCAACGATACTCCTACTTCCCCACCTTCGATGGCACCCATGTCGTGGTGAATCCCGGCGGCACGCTCTCCTTTTCCGATGCCCTCCGTTTTATCAATGACCCCGTTCTTACCAACAATGGCCTTGTGCTTGTCCCCTTCCGGTCCGCCAGTATCGCAGGCGTCGACAACACCCATCCCGAAGGCACCTTCACCAACAACGGCACTCTCGACGCGCACGCATTCTTCCAGATGTCGGCGAGCATGACCTTCAACAACAATGGCACCCTCATTCTGCGTGCCGGCGGCGCCATCGCCTCGGGCGGCACGGATTCCCCAGACGCCGTTATCGACGTCCGGCCGACAGGGGGGCTCACCTTCCTGCTCCAAGCCAACCGCCCCCTCCTCGCCGGGTCCCTGCTGGTCAGCGGCGCAATCACTGCCACTCCCGGCGCCAACAAGACCGTCACCCTCGGCTCCGCACTTACCTTCAAACTCACCGGCTCGACGACCGTCCAGTCCGGCACCCTCCTGCTCGCCGCCCCGCAAGACCTCGCCACCACCGGCGTGTTCACCGTCAATGCGGGCGCCGCCCTCGATCTCGCCGCCGATTACTCCTTCGCGCAAGGGACCGATCCCACGCTGGCGGGCGCCGGTCTCGTCATCGTCGATCCCCAGATCACCCTTGTCCTCGCTGCGGACACCGCCTTCACCGGCACCATCCGGGTGAACGGCACGCTGATTGTCGCTCCGCCGCGCGATCCCAATGCGCCCGCCTCGTCCCTTATGCGTTTCACCATCCTGCCCGCAGCCGTGCCCGAGCCCGCGTCCGTGGGTCTTCTTTCCGCCGGCCTTCTGCCTCTCCTGCGCCGCCGTCCCCCGCGGGCATTTTCCCGCCACCGCTGACCTTGCTTCCACCTGCAAACCCGCGGTAGATTGCGAACGGAAATCGTCCGGGAAAAGGTCTTATGAAACGTCGCGTCGCTGCACTCCTGTTCCTGTCCCTCACCACGCTGGCCGCCCGCGCGGCGGAAGTGGATGTCACCTGGGATGGTTCCGCCGGCAACTGGACCGATTCCGCGCGCTGGGGTCTCGCATCCGGTTATCCCGACAACACCCTTGATCCCCCGACGACCTACGGGGCGGCCATCGGCGCCGGCACCGTCACGCTTGACGCGCTCTCCCCGGTGATCGACAACCTCAGCCTCACGGGCGGCACGCTCACCGGCACCGGCAGCCTCACCGTCGGCGGCACATTCAACTGGTCGGGCGCCTTTATCGGCATTGCGTCGATAGTCGCCACGGGCACCGCCAATCTCACGCTCGCGTCGCCCGCTCCTCCGCCTTATGCCCCCTCCCTCGTCGCCACGGCGTTCACCCTCGACTCGGCGGCCACCTTCAACCTTTCTCTCAGCACCAGCCAGACGTTCAACTTCCAGCAGCACGCCACCTTCACCAACAATGGCACCTTCAACGTGCTGACGAACACCAACTTGACCGGCTATCCCAACGGCCTTCTTCAGCACACGCCCGACGGTCGCTTCATCAACAACGGCACGCTCAACGTCGAGAAGGGTCTGGGCATCTCCAGCAGCATCAACTTCGACAACGCGGGCACGATCAACATCCTCAAGGGAAACTTCATTGTCGCCGCCGTCGGCAACGATTCCGCCTCCTCCGTCATCAATGTCAGTGCAGGCGCGCGGATCCTCACCATCGGCCGCAATTTTACGACCGGGAGCCTCCACAACGACGGCGATATCCAGGTGAATTACAACGGCCCGGCCACCAGCATCTTTGGCGGCTCCGGTCTCCATTTCTCCAACGCGGGTGCTTTCGAAGTGATGGGCGGAACGGTCGTGGTCGGCGACGCCCCCGCGGCGCAGCTCACCATCACCCCTGCCACCGCCACCTCTGCTTCCACCTTCATCAACACCGGCACGGTGGAAATATCCGACTCAGCCACCCTCCACCTCTACGCCGCCCAGGACCCCGCCACCACCGGCGTCTTCACCCTCGATACCCCCAACGCCACCCTCGACCTCGCCGCCGACTATTCCTTCGCCACCGCCACCGATCCCACGCTCACCGGCAACGGCCTGGTCATCGTCGACCCCGGGACCGCGCTCACCCTTGCCGCAGACACCGCGTTCACCGGCACCATCCAGGTCGAGGGAACGCTGATCATCGCTCCGCCGCGCGATCCCAACGCGCCGGCTTCCTCGCTGATGCAATTCACCGTCGTGTCGGCCGTCCCGGAGCCGGCATCGCTGGGGCTGCTCGGCGCCGCGCTGGTCCCGCTCCTGGGGCGCCGTCGCTGTGCATCCAGGCGCAAGAACGCTTCCGCGTCCGCCCGGTGAACGGCACGGGGCTGGGGGCGCGGCGATTAAGGCGCGGCGATTAAGAGGCGGCGGGAGGAGCGGGCGGCGCGCTCAAGATCTTCTCGATGCTGCTCAGCAGCCGGTCCATGCGGAAGGGCTTGTTGATGTAATCGTCGACGCCCAGGGTTTCCGCGTAGGTCTTGTGCCGCGAGCCCAGGTTGCCAGTGATCATGATGACCCGCGGCTTGCTGCCCTTGGGCTTGCCCTTCTTGATGCGTTCGAGCACGAGAAAGCCGGAGCGCTTGGGCAGCATCATGTCGAGGATCACGAGGTCGGGCTGTTCCTTGTCGTTGACGTCCACGGCCTGCGAACCATCCACCGCCTGGAACACCTTGGCCCCCTGCTCCTGCAGCGCGATGGTGATGAAGGTGACGACATCAGGATCGTCGTCGACGATCAGCACACTTTTGTCTTTCAGGTCTGCCATATGTCCCTCATGTCCCTTGGCGCGGAATGAAAGGCTCATTCTATGCGGCTGGGCAGGGGCTCTCAACGCGGCAATTCTTCAGCCCCTGCCGGCACTGCGTGGTCATCCGAGATTCTTGATGATCTCATCGGCGAATTCGCTGCACTTGATCTTCTTCGCGCCTTCCATCAGGCGGGCGAAATCGTAGGTCACGGTCTTGTTGGTGATCGACTTTTCGAGCCCCTTGATGATCGCGTCGGCGGCTTCCTGCCAGCCGAGGTGCTCGAGCATCATCACGCCGGAGAGGATCACGGAGCCGGGGTTGACGACGTCCTGGTCGGCGTATTTGGGGGCGGTGCCGTGGGTGGCTTCGAAGATGGCGTGGCCGGTGAGATAGTTGATGTTGCCGCCGGGGGCGATGCCGATGCCGCCGACCTGCGCGGCGAGGGCGTCGGAGAGGTAATCGCCGTTGAGGTTGAGGGTGGCGATGACGTCGAATTCGTCGGGGCGGGTGAGGACCTGCTGGAGGGTGATGTCGGCGATGGAGTCCTTGATGACGATGCCGTTGGGGAGTTTGCACCAGGGGCCGCCGTCGATTTCGGTGGCGCCGTACTTGGATTTGGCGAGGTTGTAGGCCCAGTCACGGAAGCCGCCTTCCGTGAA
>JBEHXY010000257.1:0-6061 GCA_048498455.1 Planctomycetota bacterium
GACTATCTATGCTAGCCCCCGGCGTATCCTTATTTGAGGCGGTGATGGCGGGTTTTTCGATTCGTTCCGGGCTGCTGCTCGCGGCCCTGCTGATGGCCGGGGGAGGCCTCTGGGCGCAGCGGACCTTTGGACCCGGCGGCGGTGGCGGCGGGATCGGCGGCGGCGGGCGCGGCGGGTTCCGCGGCGGCCAGGCGGCGGAGGATGGAACCCCCATCTTCTATCTCAACGGCGATCCCTATGGCCGCGAACCCGATGGCCGGCTCTTCTCCTGGCCGCGGCGGCCGACCGACCTCTCCGATCGCCACGGCACCCCCACCTGGGACATCGATCCCCACTTCAAAAGCGACCTCTTCACCTTCGTCCGCATCAACTATTATTCCACGCGCTACTCCGACTCCTGGCAGACCGATTACCCCGACAGCGACCTCAACATCTCCTTCCGCCTGCCGGAACTCACCACCATCCGCACCAACCCCAACCCCATCTGGCTCAAGCTCACCGATTCCAAGCTGTTCGACTATCCCTTCTGCTACATGGTCGAAGTGGCCACCCTGGAATTCACGGACGATGAAGTCGCGGCGCTGCGGCGCTACCTCCTCAACGGCGGCTTCCTGATGGTGGATGACTTCTGGGGCGAGGAGGCGTGGAACTCCTTTCACAAGCAGATGCAGCGCGTGTTTCCCGACCGCGAGCCCGTCGACCTCGACCTCTCCCACCCGATCTTTCACACCGTGTTCGATCTCAAGGAAAAGCCGCAGGTGCCCGGCATCACCTTCTGGGCGGCGCACCGCGACAGCAACATCGCATGGGAAAAGCCCGACGCCAAGGGCGCCCACTACTGGGGCTACTCCGACGACAAGGGCCGCCTGGTGGCGCTGATCTGCCAGAACACCGACCTCGGCGATGGCTGGTCGCGCGAGCTTTCGACCGTCAAACTGCTGCAGAACCTCAACACCCGCCGCGGATCGGAATCCGACCCCGACAACACCCGCTACTTCCACGAATACTGCGAAAAGCTCGGTTACCCCATGGGCGTCAACATCATCACCTACGTGATGACCCACTGACCGGAGCCGCCTGGCCGATGACCGCTCCCCTGACGACGCGCACCGATGCTCCGCTCCTGCCCGTCGCGGCGCCGCCGGATTGCCCGCCCGATCCCGGCCGCACCACGCGCGTCTGCGCCCGCATCACCCTGGTCTTCTTCCTCTTCACCTTCATCACCGCGCGCATCCTGGTCATTCTCATCATGCAGGGGAAACTCCCCCCGCAGCTCTTCTTCCACGTGCAGGGAACCCACGTCCACCACCTCAACTACGGCATCTTCCTGCTGTCGCTCACCAACGCCTACCTCCTCTTTTCCCGGCCCACCGGCAAACGTTTGTCGGTCTCCGCCGCGTTCTTCGGCGTCGGCCTGGCGCTGACCTTCGACGAGTTCGGCATGTGGCTGCACCTGGGGGGCCCCTACTGGCAGCGCGCCAGCTTCGACGCCGTCGTGCTGATCGCCGCCCTGCTGGCCCTCCTTGCCTACGGCTCGAAAATCCGCCACTGGCGCCCGCGGCACCACCTCACGCTGCTGCTGCTGGCCATCGCGCTGGGCGTCTTCGGCTGGATGCTCTACGACTCGGTCCAATGGGCCGGCAACCGCATCGGCCCGCTGCTGCAGCAGCTCGAAGCGCACGGCCCGACCTGAGCGCCGCCTGCCCGGGCGCGCTCCCGCCTCAGGGCGATGCAGCGCCCAATGCCACGCCGCCGTGCACATCGCCCACCGAAGAAAGCTTCACGCCCTCCGCCAGGATCGTGTATTTCACCGGCAGATCGTCGGTCCACGCATCCACCGGCACGCGCTTCAGATCCGTCGGCACCAGTGCTTCGAGCGTCGCCGGCCAGCGGCCCTCGCGCGCCCGGTACAGCGCGGCCGCCACCAGGGCACGGGCCATCTCGTGCTCCATCTCCGCCTGCCGGGCGAAGAGGTCCAGCCGCGCCATGTCGTTGAGGATTCGGGAGCGCAGCGCCAGCGAAATCCGCCGCGTGTAGGCCACCTCGTCTTCACCCTCCTCTCGCCGCCAGGAGCCTTGCCAGAGGACATTCAACCCCGGCTGCAGCCGCTCGCGCTGGGCATCGAACGTGGTCCGCCGCGCTTTTGAGGTGGGTGCGCGGATGGCCCGCAGTTCCTCGTCGATGTCGCTGTTGATGTCGCGGTTGACCTGGTTCCAATCGACCAGGCGGTGCTCCACGTGCCCGGCATCGCCGGTTTCCCTGTTAGTGAGCGCCCCCTCGCCCGTCGCCAGCAGGGCCGCGGTGTCCAGAGCCCGCCAGCGCTGGCCGATATCCACCGCCTCCGCAAGGGTCGGCAGCGGGCCAACGTCATCGAGCAGCTTCGCCATCTGCGCGAGCTGGTCGGGCGTCAGCCGCCCCGTCGCGGCGAGGTTCCCGATCGTGTGATCAAGCTGCAGATCCAGCCGCCCGGCGTCGGTATAGCCGTCGATCCAGGGGCCGCACAAATTCCGGGCGAGGCGTTTGACGGCGGCGGCGTCGGCGAGAAACCCCGCAAAATCCCCGGAGCCTGCACGCAGCGCGGCCCGCGCGCACAGCCCCTCCCCCTGCGCGCGAAGAGGCCCCAGCAGCGGCCACTGCGCGCTCCCCAGCCAGCGGCCATCCCCGATCACCGCCGGCATCGACCAGCCACGCCGGCCGACCGCGGTGGCCACGGCGTCGAGCAGCGGCCCGCCCGTTTCCAGGTATGCAGCGAGATCGGGATTCTCCGCGGCACGCCAGGGACGCCGCTCGAGTTCCGACAGCCGCTCGACGGCCGCCTTGAGGGCCGGCCCGGCAACGTGGCGGTCGCGCGCAAGAAAGTCGCTGTATGCGGACCACCACAGCGTATCGGCGCCGGGCGCCGGCTTATCGGAGGCGGTCTGAACGGCCGCCCGCAGTTTCGCGAACGGCTCCTCCATGCCGCTTGGCACCGGCTCCACCTGCAGCAAGGCGGCCACGCCGTTGTCCGGCGCGGCATGCTCGCGCAGCTTCAGCGCGCCGGCATAATCGACGGTGCCATCCGGCCGCCGCGGCCAGGCGGCGCCGGTCGCCTCCTCCGACACCTCAAAGGGCGGCGTCTTGAAGTCGGGAATCACCAGCGGCGAAACCTGCTGCGCGCGCAGGATCCCCGCCACGAGGAGCATCCCCGCCACTCCCGCGATCCGTGGCTGACGCTTGCGCACCGGGTTGCCCTCTGGCCAGCGGAATCATTTCCACTGGCCGATCACCACTTCCGACTCGCCGGCAAAGCCGCCGCCGGGGCCGCCGCCGCGACCACCGCCGCGCCCGCCACGTCCACCGCCGCGGCCGCCCCGTCCGCCACCGGGTCCGCCACCGGGACCGCCGAAGCCCCCCTGGCCGGGCCCGGCGTTGTCGACCGGAGGTCCCGGCAGGGGGACGCGCTGGACGATGGTCACATGGCCGCCGCCGACGTTGTCCAGCGACATCACCTGGCCTTCGTTGCCGACGACCCAGATGTTCTGGCCGGCGGCCCAGGTGCGGAGGTCGCGGCCGAACTTGCGTTCCTGCTCCGCCGCGCTGCCGACGTACTTTTCCTCGAGTTCCGCCGCCTTGGCCGCCTGCCGCGGGCTGGGGCCGTCGGGGCCGCCGCCAAATCCACCGCCGCCGCCGAAGCGCCCGTTGTTGAAAAGCAGGCCGGCGTCGGCGATTTTCCACTCGCGCACAAAATCGAGTTGCTGCAGAACATTTCCAGCCCCCCCACCGCCGCCGCGGCCGTTCATGCCCACGACGACATCGCCCCTGGCGGCGACTTTTTCCAGGGAGTCGGTGACGCGGGCGAGGGCGCTTTTCTGGTACGCCATGCGGTCGCCGAGTTGCTGAAGATCGGGCCCGCCCCAGAGCCACTGCATGAGCACGAGGGCGGCGGCGACGGCGATGGCGCCGGCGGTGTTGGAGCGCATCAGGGCCTCGCGGACGATCCAGGTGGCGCCCAGCACAAACAGGCCGAAGGTCGGCAGGAGGAAGCGCATGGTGCTCTGGGAGTTGCCCTGCGGCGCCCAGTAATAGGCCATGTAGACGACGATCATCATGCCGGCCATGAGCCCGAGCATGGCCCCCACCGGCCGTTTGCCGGCGACGAAGATCATGCCGAGGATGCCGGCGAGGCCGAGGCCGAAGAGGAGACCGAGGCCGCCGCTGTTGATCTGCCAGATGTAATCGAGGGCGTGTTCCTGGAAGTAGGCGAAGGAGAAGCCGGTTTCCTCGTTGGTGAGCGAATAGCCGGTGCGCCAGAAGGCGCCCAAGAGGGCCTGGTTGCGAATCAGCAGCGGGAGGATGGGCAGCAGCGCGCCGAGGCCGCCGGCGAGAAGGTGCACCCACCAGGCGCCGCGCTCCCGGCCGCGGAGACGCAGGACCATCGCCATGAACAGCAGCACGCCCAGCCCCATGATGGCGTCGGCGTAGCGGATCGTCGGGATGCAGCCGAGCACCACCCCGGCAAGGAACGCCACCCACCACCAGCCGGTGTCGGCCCACAGGGTCAGCAGGTAGATGCCCCACATCAGCACGCAGAGCACGCCCATGTGCGAGCCGCCGCCGAGGGCATGGTGGAAGAAGGTGGGGTTGAAGGCGAGGAGCGCCGCCGCGAGGAGGCCCCACGCCGGGCCGACGATGCGGCGGGCGGCCATGAAAATGCCCACGAGGGCGAGGATCGAGAGCATCGGGTTGAGCAGCAGGGTGGCCCGCCAGCCGCCGAGGTGATCGAGCAGGGCGATGGCGACGGCGAGGCCGGGCGGGTAGCGGCTGATGAACTTGCCGCCGGGTCCGAGCAGCCAGTGGGCGCCGATGAACTGGGCGTCGGAGGCGGGCAGGAACCAGGTTTTTCCAGTTTGGGCGAGGAGCGTTCCCTGGGCGAAGTAGCCGTTGTCGTCAGGCTCGGAGATGGCGCTGCCGCCGAAGTAGCGGGAGAGGAGGAACAGGTAAACCAGCAGCAGGACCAGCAGCCCGGCCCAGGGCAGCAGGCCGTGCCACGAGCGGGGCGGCTTGACCACGACCGCCGGCCCCTTGCCCTCGCCCATCGGCACCGCTTCGTAAACGACCGTCATCGTGCAGCACTCCGCAATCCTTCCGCCGCCCCGCGCCCCCGTGGCCACACCCGGCAGGCTGGCGAACGTTGCAGGGCGATTTGTTCCTGCGGGCTGCCGCCGGCGCGGGCCTGTGCGTATTCTACCGGTAATGAGCGAAAGCCCCGCCATTCCGCCGCCGCCCGGGAAATCGCGTGTGCAGGTCGCCGCGACGCCCGGGTCGCTGACGATTCTTGTGCCGCGGATGCGGTTGGGATGCGGCGGGTTGCCGCTGTTGCTGGCGGTGTCGTATGTCATGTGCGTGCTGGTGTGGACGCCGCTGTTTCCGCAGATCGGCGAGGGCTCGGCTCCGGCTGTCATGGTGATGCTGATGTTGCATGGCATGCCGCTGTTCGCGGCGGTGCTGTGCACGCACCTGGTGTTTCAGCGGACGGTGATCCAGGCGACGGCGGAGACGCTGACGATCACGACCCGCTCGCCGCTGCGTTCGCGCATGCGGGCGTTTCCGCGGGCGTCGATCACGGGAATTTACGTAAGGGACGCCGAACCCGATCGCTCCCGCCAGGGGCCGCAGCCGTCGCTGGCGATCGCGACGACGGAGGTTTACGGGTTGCTGGACGGCCACGACATCCCGGAACTGCAGTACCTCGCCGACCTGCTTCGCGGGTTCTACGGGATGAAGGGGCGCTGAGGGGCGCGGAATTATTCAGGGTGGTGAGGGAAGCAAAAAAGGGGCTTTTTTGCGCGAGGGGTATTCGAGCCTATAAAAGCTGCGTTTTTGCGTTCAGAAATGTGGGTGATGGCGTTTTTGGGGGTGAAAACGAGGGTGGTTTGGGGGGATAAGCGGGGGTAAGCGGGGTTATGCGCGGGTAAGCCGGGATAAGTATTGAGGTTGGGCGCGCGGAGGTCAGGGGGCAGTGAGGGTGAGTTCGCGGAGGGTGTGGGTGGGGAGGGTGAGTTGGACGAGGCGGTGGTGGTTG
>JBEHXY010000258.1:0-6032 GCA_048498455.1 Planctomycetota bacterium
GTCCGGGGCCTCTTGGAGACCCACGATTTCCCCCTCCACCAGCACCGCGCTCTTGAGCACCAGCGCGTCGAGATCGTAAGACAGAAAGATCTCGGCCCGCGCGGGCGGTGCCGCCATGAGGGATGCCGCGACCAGCGCCCATGCCATGTAACGCCTTGTGCTTCTCCGCATCGGTTGCTCCTCACCGTAGCGCCTGTCTTTACGTTGCTGGCGCGAATGTCGCCTTTCGGCGGCCCAGCCTTTCCCGTTGCCGCGCCGCCGGCCCACTCGTACGATAACCGGCCATCCCCTGCCTCCAGCGCCCTTTCCCGAAAGGATTTTCCATGAACGTCGGAATCATCGGCTCCGGTGAAGTCGGACAAACCCTCGCGGCCGGCTTTCTCAAACATGGCCACAAGGTGATGATCGGCACGCGCGATCCGGCGAAGCTGGCGGAGTGGGCGAAGAAGCAGCCGGGCGTCAAATTCGGCACGCCCACGGAGGCGGCGCAGTTCGGCAAGATGGTCGTGCTGGCGGTCAAGGGCAGCGCCGCGGCCGAGGCCCTCGTCAACGCGGGCACCGACAACTTCCGCGACAAGATCGTCATCGACGCCAACAACCCGATCGTCGACGGCGCCGCGCCCGTTAACGGCGTGCTGCCCTTCTTCACCACCATGCAGCAATCCCTGATGGAACAGCTCCAGGCCCGCTTCCCGAGCACCCGCTTCGTGAAGGCCTTCAACTCCGTGGGCAGCCACTTCATGGTGAACCCGAAATTCAGGGGCGGCAAGCCGACGATGTTCATCTGCGGCAACGACAAGCGCGCGAAGACCGCCGTCACCAAGATTCTGGATCAATTCGGCTGGGAAACGGCGGATATGGGCGGGGTGGAGAGCGCCCGGCCCATCGAGGCGCTGTGCCAGCTGTGGTGCCTGCCGGGCTTCCTGCGCAACGAGTGGACGCACGCGTTCAAGCTGCTGCGGAAATAAGTCGTGGCGCCCCGCGCCGCCCCCGCGCTCCCTCACTCCTTCCCTTCCACCACCATCGCCGCCGAGATCGGGCCGATCTTTGCGTTGTGGTACTGCCAGACCAGCTTCTTGTCCTTGTCGACCTCAAAGACCGCCGGCTCGCCCTGGAAATTGCTGAAGAGGGTGTTGCCGTTGACGAGCCGCTGCGCCGTGCCGAGGTAATGCAGCTCAAAGGCGGCAGGCAAATCTGCTTGTGTGAGCGTCCACACAATTTTTCCCTGCGGATCAAACTCGTACGCCTCCGCCCCATAGCCGCCGGTCACCAGGGTGTTTCCGCCGGGCAGCCGAAAGGCGCCGTTCACGCCCGCATTTTTCCGCGGCGGGGGCACGAAGGTCCGCAAGACCTTGCCCTGGGCGTCGAGTTCGCGGGCCACCGCGTCGGATCCATACGCCACCAGGTAGGTGCCCGCGTCGGTCTTGCGGGCCAGCCGAAACTGCTTGTGCGCCGGCTGCGTGGATTCCAGGGCGATTTCCCACGCCACGGTCAAATCGCGGCGGATCTCAAAGAGCCGCTTGGAGCCGCACTCGCACACCAGCACTCGGCCGCCATCGCCCTGTCCCCAGCCGTCCAGCGGCTGGCAGGAGTGGACCTCCACGCCGGGGCCCGCTTTGTACTCCCACGTCACCTTGCCGGTCGCCGGATCGATTTCGCGCACGCCGGCGCTATAGCTCCCCAGCACCCGCCCGCCGGGCAGCAGCCAGCTGTCCTCGCCCTTTTTGCCGATGTCATACGTGCCGGTGATTTCGCCGCTGCCCGACACCTTGTAGACCTTGCCTTCGATGGGCGCGTGGAGCAGCAGCGTGTGCGTGATGCCGGTCGCCGAGACCACGCCTTCCGGAAACGCGGGCCTGCTTGCGGGCGCGGTTTGTGCCCGTGACAGTGCCACCATCAGCCCCGTCGCTGCGAGGGCCGCCCCCACGGCCCGCCTCCATTTCAACCGATGCGCCATGATGACTTTCCTCCAAGCGCCGCGCGTGGCCCATGCCTTCATCCCGGAATCAGCTCCGGAACCAGCGCCGCATCGGCCTGCGCGTTTTCATCGAGTTCCAGCCGCAGGTAGTCATAAACCACGCCGGTGGTCAGATCGCCCGCCGGCACGGTCAGCGTCATCTGGTTCTCGCCCGCTTTCAACAGCGACGCATCGAAGGGCTGGGCATATTGCCGCCACACGCCGGTGTCGGTGTTGTAACGCAGGGCGTTGGTGGCCACCGTGCGAATCGTCCCGACGGGCTGTCCGTTCACGCCCACCGCCAGGCCGCCATTGCCATCCGCGCCCGCCAGCGCCACGCGCAACACCGCGCGCCCCTTGGGCGCCGCCGGCATGTTGAACTTGATCGTCCAGGTCGTCGCGCGGCCCCGGCCATACACGCGCCACGGACCGGTCTGATCCGTCTGCGGATACTGCTCGAGGCTCTCGGCCTTCACCCATCCGAAGCGCTGGTTCGCCGGATCCTTGGCCTCCGGGTTCAGCCAGGCCGTGGTCTCGCTGTGGGGCACCTGCTCAAAGAACCAGTCCTTGTGGTAATCGCTCTGGCCGATGGTGTAGGTGATGTCGTTGGGGAAGAGCAGCGGGTAGCGGACGCACCAGCCCCAAAGCCAGTAATTTTCACCATCGCCCTTGAAGAACTTTCCGCCGGTGCGGTCCGGGAAGCCGATGTCCCACACCTGCCGGCCATAGCGCACCGGCGTCCAGGTCACCTTGCCCAGGTCGAGGTCCTTGCCCGCTTCCACAGTGATGTCGGTTTTCTCGAACTCGCCGAGTACGCCGTCGGCAAACGCATGCAGCGTGTATTTCCCCGGCCGGATGTTGGTGATGGTGAACTTGCCATCCTCTTGGCCATCGTTCCAGAACTGGTAGTGATTGCCATCATGCTCCCAGGTGACGAGATTGCCGTTGCCGGAGCGCTGCGCAAACGAGGTGTTGACGCCCTGGTAGTCCGGGTAGGTCAAGCCCACGGTCAGGTGCGGCAGCTTGGTCGAGGCCGCCTGCGGATCGCTGAGCACGAACTGCCCGGTGACGTTCGCGCGCTCGCTCTTGTGCGGATAATCCACCCCCTGCACCCAGTCATACGGCCACTTTTTGCGCTCGGCGAGCCCCTTGGCGATCGCATCCTGAAACAGCGTGTCGGCATTGTGCTTCCACGATGCGGGAACCGTCGGATTGCCCTCGGTCGCCTTCAGCGTGTCCAGTTCCGCCTGCGTGGTCGGCTGCGGATTGTCCAGCGCGTTGAAGTACACGAAGATCGGCCCGACGGTTTTCTTCCACTCCTGCCCCGCGGGAATGTTGCAGTTCGCGCCGCCCGCATAGTGGCCCGACGTCCAGTAATCCAGCAGCGTCGCCCCCATGTGGCACACGAGGTCCAGCTTCGACGCCCCGCCGCCGATGTACTCGCAGCTCGGGTTGATGAAGTACACCCCCACGTGGTCCTTGATCGACGACCAGCCATACGCCGGCAGCTTGTACATCACGGCGCAATAGCTGTATTTGTGCTCGACAGAGTTTTTGTAAATGCCCGTCGGGATGATCCGCTGCTCCTTGGCATGGACCACCACCCCCTGCCGGGTGTCGGCGTTGCTCACCATCGGCATGTTGCGGTCCTTGTCGACCGACAGCCAGTCGAACGTCGGGTTCATCTGCAGGATGAACCGTGATTCGCCCTCGCCGGCCTGCGGATAACTCGCCGGATGCGAGTACTGCGCGTAGGTGTAAAAGCCGCTCACCCCGCGCTCCATGGTGTAGCGCACCTCGATGTCCATCCGCCCGCTGTTGACCCCCTTCACATCCACTTCCGCGCGCTGGCCGCCGTTCTTCGCCGGGTCGATCGTCACCGACGCCGTCACCTCGCCGCTGGGCACCTGCTCCCAGAATTCGCTGCGTCCGACGATCGGCACACCGTGATAAATCAGCGAGGGCATGTTCGACGTCTTCTTGTTGATCGTCGCCTTGACGATCCCGTTGTCCAGAGTCCAGGTGTCGCCGTTGTCGGTGATCGTCACCGGAGCGTCGGCCGCCCGCGCCTGCCCCGCCGCCGCCGCCACACACCCCGCCAGCACCGCCGCAAAAATCCCTGCCGCCTTCATACATCATCCTTCCATCAGTTTTTCGAGTTTCGTGTCTTTCGTGGCCATTCACGCCGTTTTTTTCGAGACCGCGCTCAGGGCTTCATCGGATCGGGCACCGGCGCGTCCGGCTTGGCATCCTCGTTGAGTTCCAGCCGCAGGTAGTCATACACCACGCCGGAGGTCACTTCGCCCGCGGGCACTGTCAGCTCGATGCTGTTTTCGCCGGCCTTCAGCAGCGACGCATCGAAGGCCTGCACATATTGCCGCCACACGCCGGTGTTTGTGTTGTAGCGGATGGCGTTGGTGGAAATGAACTCCACATCGCCGACATGCTGCTTGTTCACACCGACCGCGAGCGAGCCGCGGGCCCCGGGGTTGGAGAGCCCCGCCGTGCTGTCCGAGCCTGCCAGCGCCAGCCGCAGCACCGCCTGCCCGTGCGCCGCCGCGGGCATGTTGAACTTGATCGTCCATGTCGTCGCCCGGCCATCGCCATACACTTTCCACGGCCCAAGGCTGTCGCTGTGCGGATACTGCTCCACGCTCTCGGCCTTCACCCAGCCGAAGCGCTGGTTCCTGGGGTCCTTCGCCTCCGGGTTCAGCCACGCGGTCGTCTCGCTGTGCGGGCACTGCACGAAGAACCAGTCCTTCGCCGGATCGCTCTTGCCGATGGTGAAGGTGATGTCATCGGGAAACAGCAGCGAGTACCGCAGCGGCCAGCCCCACAGCCAGTAGTTGTCGCGGTCGCCTTTGAAGAACTTGTCGCCCGTGCGATTCGGTGAGCCGATCTCCCACACCTGCTTGCCCAAGCGCAGCGGCGTCCACTTCAGCGTCCCCAGATCGATCGCCTTGCCCGCCTCCACCGTGATGTCTGTCTTGGCGTATTCCCCCAGCACGCCGTCGGCGAAGGCATGGAGCGTGTAGGACCCCGGCCGCACATGGGTCAGCGTGAACTTGCCGTCGTCGCTGCCATCGGTCCAGAACTGGTAGTAGGTCGCATCGTGGTCCCAGCTGATGAAGCCGCTGTTGCCGGAGCGCTGGTTGTTGCCCGGGTAATCCGCGTGCGCGAGGCCCACGGTCAGGTGCGGCAGCTTCGTGCTTGACGCCTGCGGGTCCGCCAGCGCCAACTGCCCGCTCACCGTCCCGCGCCCCTCCTTGTGCGGATAATCCACCCCCTGCACCCAGTCATAAGGCCACTTCGCCTTTTCTTTCTTCGCCTGTGCCAGGGCATCCTGCCACATCGCCGTGGCATTGTCTTTCCACGCCGGCGGCACCGTTGGATTGCCCGCCGTCGCCTCCAACGTCTTGAGGTCCTCCGCGGAAGCCTCCTTCGGGTTGGCGATTGACGTGCAGTAGACGAACATCGGTCCGATCACCTTGGTCCAATCCTGCCCGGCCGGCGCGTTGGCCGTCGCCCCGCCGCCGTAATGGCCGGCGCTCCAGTAGTTCAAAATGATCGGATCGGGACTTTCGTTGGCGTCGAAATGAGCGACGAGCTCCATCTTCGAGGCCCCGCCGCCGAGATACTCCGTCGTCGGGTTGATGAAATACACCCCGATGTGGTCCTTCGTGCTCGACCAGCCCCACGCGGGAATCTTGTACTGCACCGCGTTGTAGGAATACTTGTGCTCGACGGAGTTCTTGTAATAACCCGTCGACAAGATCCGCTGTTCCTTCGCATGGATCACCACCCCCTTGGCCCAGTCCTCCGGCGTGCATTCCAGCATGTTGCGGTCGGCATCCACCGAGATCCAGTTGAAGTCCTTGCTCAACTTCGTGATGTACCGGCTCTCCCCGGCGCCGGCGCCCTGCGCACCGGCCTTGTGCGAGTAAATCCCATACACGTAAATGCCGCTGTCGCCCTTGCCCAGCGTGTAGCGGAACTCCATGTCCAGCCCGCGCCCGCCGACCCCCTTCACCGACACTTCCCCGCGCTCGCCGCCGTTGGTCGCCGGGTCGATCGT
>JBEHXY010000259.1:0-6031 GCA_048498455.1 Planctomycetota bacterium
TCACCGCCGCGGAATCCAGCGCGTTGCCGGTCCGCTTGGCCGATTCCGCCAGCGCCACGAAGAAGGGCGCCCGCAGCGCCGCGTCCGTATCGGACGACAGCGCCGCCGCCGCCAGGGCCTTCTGCCCTTCGGGGCTGTTCAGATGACCGATCACGCCCGCCGCTCCGCTGGCCACCGCCGCGTTCTTGTCACGCAGGGCGGCCGTCAGCGCCGGCAGGGCATCGTTCACGTTGTAGATCGACTTGTGGTCCGCAGCCAGATCCTTGAGCAGTTCCAGCGCCGTCGCCGTCACCTTGCCCGCATCATCAGCGTCCGTCGGGGCACTGGGCGTTCCGACCGCTTTCGCCAGCGCCGCCTTCACGGCATCGGCGTCGGCCGACGGATCAATCACCTGCACGCCCGCACTTGCGCCCTGCGCCTGTTCCGGCGTCGCCATCACGATCACCGCGGTGTGGCCCAGCCGCGCGTCCTGGTCCCGGAAGCTGCCCACCGCGTTCGCTTCCGGACCAAATGGTACGATCGCCGCAGAGATCGTCGAGGCGCTCCGCGACTGCTGCACCGCCTGGCTGAAGGTCGCCGCGCTGAACACCGTGTAGGGCGGTTCGCTCGTCCGCAGGGCGTCCGCCAGCTTGTTCCGCGTGTTCTCATCCGGCGATACCACCAGCACCGTCGCACCACCGCCGCCGCCCAGCGCCTCGGCCAGCGTCGGCACGACGCGGAAGGACGCCGGGAACTGCGTCGCCGGGTTGGCCCGGGCCAGCGCGAACGCCGCACGCAGCCGCACCGCGCGTTCCGAATCATTGAGCGCCCGAATCAGCGGCGCGTCGTTGCCCGAGATGAGCCCCTGTATGCCGCCGGTCTTTTCCAGTGCGTCGATCGCCTTGAGCGCCAGCGCCGTGTCACGGTCCGCTAGCGCCTGGCCCAGCACCGGGTTCACATACACCGGACCTGCCGCCAGGGCATAGAACGCAGCGTCCGGCTTCCCGCCCTGGCGCGTCGGATCGGTCGCACCCTGCGGCAGGTTGATTTCCTTCCGCAGGCTCGCCGCCAGCCACAGCGAGATCGCCCCGCTGTTGTTCGATTCCAGCTTCAACGCCGATTCCGCGCACCGCATCGCCATCACGCTGTTCCAGATCGGCGTCGGCACGTCGATCGGCACCACGTTGTTCAGGCCGTTGTCGAAATTCCAGATCGGGTTGGTCTTCTCCTCGGTCGATGCCGGCTGGTACGAAGCCTTCTGCACGTAGTAATTCCGCCCCGCCGCCAGGAACAATTCCGCCGGCGATGACTTCGCCGCCCCGCCCGTGCGGTCGATGCGGTTGATCGCCTGGTCCACCGCACGCTTCACTTCCGCGTCCGTGGAGTTGTCCGCCTGCAGCAGCCGCAGCTCCGGAAGCGCCTGGGGATAACCAATCTGCCCGATCACCTCCACCAGCGCCAGCTTGAGCGCGTTGTCCTTGGTCTTGAGCGCCTCGAGCAGCGGCGGCAGCAGCGGCCGGCCGATCTCGGTCATGATCCGCAGCACAAACGGATGCGCCTGCTTCTTCGAGCCATCCTGCAGCGTCTCCAGGAAAATCGGCGCCCCATACGCCCCCGCCGCCACCAGCCGGTCGCGCGCGTTGTTGTACGCCCGCGGTCCTTCCGTCAACCGCGCCACTTCCGCGCGAATCCGCTGCGGATCCCGCGACACCGCACGGTATCCCTCTTCCAGCTTGTCCAGCAGTTGCGCCGACACTTCCCGCAGGTCCTCACGCTTCTCGTTGCGAAGCATGATCTCGCGCGGGTTCCGCCCGTTGGCCGCCTGCTCAAACGCCGCCAGCAGGTCCGCCGGCTGGGCGTTGGCATTCAGGATCGCCTGGGCATTGGCCTTCGCCAGCTCGGCATTGTTCACCAGCGAGTAGTGAAGAAAATCGTCCGCGTACTGTTTCAGCGACCCGTTGGGATTTACCCCCGCGACGCTCGGCTGCGACCCCGCCCCTGCCGGCGCGGTCTCCTGCGCCAGAACCTGCCCGGGCAACCACATCGCCGACACCACTGCCGCCGTGAGGAGTAGACCCGACCACCCGGACCGCTGTTTGGACCGCTGGAGCATAAAGCCTCCTGATTCAGACGCTGCAACTACGCCGCGACTTGGGTAAAAATGGGACGCCACCGAACCGGATGTGCAGCTCACGGCCCGATAAGGTGCCGGAGCGGTGTCCTCCGCCGTGCCCTGCCATCCACGCCACCCCGAAGCACCAGCGCATGCCGGGAACTTCGGATATTGGGGCCGATTATAGACGGGCTCCAGAGGCTGTCAAAGGAATACTCTGCGGTGCCGGATGCCCTCCCCCCATCCGTGGGTGTCCCTCCACGACGCCTTCCCACCGGTGGGTCCCCCCGCTCCCGCCGTCCCGCCGCTATCCGCCCATCGCCGGCCCCAGAAACTCCGCGTATTTTCTCACATCGATGCGGCCCGCCGGCCGCGTCCAGGGCACCAACGCCAGTTCGTGGAGCATCTTCCGCCGGCTCACCGCCTGCTTGAACAATTCCCCGATCCGTGGGATATGGCGCAGCACCGTCCCATCCTCTTTCGCCGTTTCCATGCGGTGGGGGGGCTCCACCGTGTGCACCGCCGCCGCCTGCGATGCTCCGGAAATCACCATCCCGTGCGTCCGCGCCATTTCCAGCGATGCGTGCGGCCCAGGCCGGTTCTCCAGCAACGCCTCAAAACCCGACAGCGTCTCTTCGTACGTGTTGGGCGTCAGCGTCATCGGCACCTCCATGCCGCCCCACTTCACAAACGCCACCTTCCGCCCATAGTCATACACCACCCGGTCGCCCGTCGCCCCATCCAACTGCAGAATCGGCTCCTGCGCCTCCGCCGACGCATGCGTCAGGCAGATCAGGATCTGTTGCCCCGTCTCAATGGTCACCCGCAGGCAGCACGTGTCGTAGTTCTCGATCGGGTTCACCCGGTACAACTCCGCCTCCACCGTCACCGGCCGGGCGTTCTCCCCCTTCGTCGGGCCCAGCAGGAACAGCGCCAGGTGGATGAAGTGGGCCAGCGCATTGTTCGCCGGGGAATCCAGGATCCACACCCCGTTGCGCTGCAGCTTCCCCGCCCACGGACGCTCGTAGTACGCCGAATTCCGCGGCCACTGCGCATGCAGCGTCGCCGCCGCAATCCGCCCGAAGGCCCCATCCACGATCTGCTGCTTCAGCGACTGCGTCGATTCCGCATAAATGTCCTGAAAACCGATTGCCACTGGCAGCCCCGCCGCGTCCCGCGCCCGGATCATCCCGTCGATGTCCTGCACGCACCCCGCCGCCGGCTTCTCGCACAACACCGGCTTCCCCGCCGCCAGCGCCTGCTCCGTGTAGGACCGGTGCAGATCGATCGGCACCGGCAGCCACAGCGAATGCACCGATGCCAGCAACTCGGCGTAGCTTCCGCACACCTTCACCCCCCGTCCCGTCATCGCCGTCACCAGTTCCGGATACTGCTGAGGCGCCGGATCGTAAACCGCCGCCAGCCGCAGCGGCTTGCTCTCATCCGCCAGCCGCTCGATCAAATACCGCCCCACATACCCCCCATAGCCGCCCAGGCCCACCAGTCCAAATGGCTCGCCGCGCATAATGTCCCTTCACTTCGCCCCGCGGGAAGTTCAATATGCCCCGCGAATGTGCGACTTCACATCCGCCTCGTACAGCTCCGCCAGTGCACTGTGCACCTCCGCCGGCAGCCGCTGCAGATCGCTCGGCCGCGAATTCGTCTGCGCCTGAGACACCCGGCTCGCCCCCGGAATCACCGTCGTCACCGCATCAAAATCGAGAATCCAGCGCACCGCAAATTCCGCCATCGACATCTCCCGCGGCACCAGCGGCTTGATCCGGTCCGCCAGCTCCACCCCCTTCTCAAAAGGCAGCCCCGCGAACGTCTCCCCCACGTTGAACTTCTCGCCGTCCTTGTTGTAGTTCCGGTGATCGTTCGCCGCGAAGTGCGTGTCCTTGCTGAATTTCCCCGCCAGCAGCCCGCTTGCCAGCGGCAGCCGCACGATGATCGCCACCCCCTTCTGCTTCGCCTGCGCAAAGAGCTCGTGGAGCGGCTTCTGCCGGAAGATGTTGAAGATGATCTGCAGCGAGTCGCACCCCTCCTGCTGCAGGCACACCTGCGCTTCCTCCATCGACTCCACGCTCGCCCCGAAATGCTTGATCAGCCCGTCGCTCTTGAGCTTCCGCAGCCACTCAAAGACCTTCCCCGCCTGCATGTGCCGCATCGGAATGCAATGAAGTTGCGTCAGGTCCAGTTGCCCCCGTCCCAGCCGGTCGATCGATTCCAGCGTCCAGGTCCGCAGCGAATCGTACGTATACCCGTCCGGATACCCGCGCCGCCCCAGTTTCGTCGCCACGAAAATGCTCTGCCCCCCGTCCGGCAGCATCCGCAGAAACTTCCCGATGATCTGCTCCGACCGCCCATTCCCATACACGTCCGCCGTGTCCAGGAACGTCACCCCCGTCTCCACCGCCGTACGCAAAATGTCCGTTGCATCCTGCTCCGACACCGACCCCCAGTCCGCCCCCAACTGCCACGTTCCCAATCCAACTTCGGAGACCGGCGTTCCCAGGCGTGGGGCTGTCCGATAGCGCATGACGGAACTCCGCAAAGGGTCATCGAGCCCTTCACTTTACACGCTCTCGCCGGTGAAGCAACCGCCTCCCCAATCCTCTACCCCCCTCAATGCCCCTTTTCACGCATCCCCTGCGGCCAACCAATCCCTCAGCGCCCACCGGACAGGTAGGTCGCCAGGTGCGCGTTGGGAGCCTCCCGTTGCAGCCGCTCAAGCTCTGCCTGGGTTGGCGCCCGCGCCGACACCCCGGCGCGCGAACGCACCACCGCCACCACGTCCCGGAAGTCCTTGCCTATAAACAGCAGGGGCATCGAGGCTTGCCCCGTCGCCACCAGGTGCATGTCGTCCGTGTCGTACTCACGCCCGTCGCATATGAAGTGCATGTTCGCCCGATGTCTTTTCCAGATGCAGCTCACGATAGAAAACGGGGACCGCCCCAAAAAAGTTTCAGGTTCTCACGTTTCCGTCGCCATGACGAAAAACACCTATGTCGGACCCCTGACACCATCACGGCCTGTCCCACTTCCTCACTGGTCGCGAATCCATACCACCGACCGTCCGCCCCGGTTCTCGCGCACGTAATTCGGCACCGCCACCAGCGGTGAACCGTCCGCATACTTCCCTTCCACCGTCATCACCCCGCCGAGAAGCTCCGGCCGCCACTTCGCCTCCAGCGGTGAACCCTCCGCCAGCACCCCATCAATGCTCCCATCCACGCTTTCCACGTTGTAAACCACGGGCCCCAGCTTGATCGCCACCCGCCCCCGGTCCGCCGCCACCGCGTCCACCGCCTTCACCCGGTACGGCTTCAGCGGCATCTCCAGCTCCACCCTGTCGCCCGCCTTCCATTCCCGCCGGATCACCGCGTAGCCATTCTCGATCACCGGCTTGATCGCCTCACCGTTGACCGCCAGCGACAGGATGCCGTTGACCTCCGGCGCATCGCTGTAAATCGCGCTCACGCTCCGGTCCGGCGCCCGCACCCGCAGCGCAAACGCCTTGCTCTGCGCCGGGTTCACCGTCATCTTCACCTTCCCGCTCCACGGATAATCCGTCTCCTGCACCATCTCCACATCCGTCCCCGCCACCTTCTCCACCTTCACGGTGCTCCCCACGAACAGGTTCACGTACAGCCCGTCGTCGCCCTTGGAGTACATCCACGTGGGCAGCATCAGCAGCGTGCGCGGAAAATTCCCCACGCAGCAGGGACAATTGTGCCACGCATACCGCGCCTTGCCCGTGTCCAGCTCGTTCGTATACGTAAAGTTCTTCCCGCTCAGGTCAAAGTCCCCCAGCACCGCGTTGTACAGCGCCTCCTCATACAGGTCCGCGTACTTCGCATCGTGATACGCCAGCTGCATCTTCCACTGCATGAACAGCGCCCCGCAGTTCGAGCAGCTCTCGCAATACGAGTTGTTCCG
>JBEHXY010000260.1:0-6008 GCA_048498455.1 Planctomycetota bacterium
ATCCCCCCGCGCATCCTCCGCCGCTTCTACGAGAAAGTCCTCGGCCTCGATTTCATCCTCTCCGACGACCCCGACACCCTCCGCTTCAAACACCTCCGCCGCGAAATCCTCCTCTCCCGACAGGCCAAACGCCTCGGCACCGTCCGCCTCCTCGTCCGCAACGTCACCGACCTCCTCCCCAAACTCCGCGACGCCCACATCCATTACGAACTCATCCACCCCGACGACGGCCTCACCACCACCATCATGCTCCGCGACCCCGCCGGCAACTGGATCCACCTCCACCAATCCCGCCCCTTCTAACGCCCGCACCCAGCGCCCCACCCCCCCTCATTTAGCCGCCACCTTCGAGGCGGCGCGTCACCCGATCCATTCACACAGAACCCCCGTACTCCCCGCATGACCCTCGCTTACACCACCCTTCCGCCGCGCCGCTGGAGCCGCCTTGCCTTCGCCGCCCTTATCCTCGCCGCCGCCAACCCCCTCTTCTTTCTCGCCGCCCACCAAACCCTGCGCGATCGCTCCGGCGAGGCGGCCCTCCTCCTGCTCGCCGCTTCCCTGACGCTCCCCGCCGCACTCGCCGCCTACCTCGCGCTCATCGCCTTCCTCCGCCTCCGCTTCGACCATCGCCTCCGCGGCCTCCCCTTAGTCCTCCTCGCCGCCGCCCTCAGCCTCCTCTGGCCCTCCCTCGTCACCGCCCACTACTTCCTCCCCCACTAGCCTCGGCCCTCCCCCCTCCAACTAGCGCCAGTCAGGCGCAAGCGGCCCGCCACATACGGTAGCCTGGTCCGTAAGGACCCGGAAAAGCCACCCAAGCACAACCAAGCCCCAAAGGGGCGACACGCGCAAAAGGCTGCACTCGCTACCCGAGACTGCACTCACTACCCGCCCCGAAGCCGCCGCTTGAGCAACCCGATCGCCTTCCCACGGCCGTCGTTCTTCGGCCGCGACTCCAGCCGCCGGATCTCCTGCTCCAGAGAATGGCGTCGCCGGACTCGCTCACGATGCTCCGCCTCCGCAACCTTCACGGCTTGAGCGTCCAGACCCGCTCGCAACTCGCGCCACGCCCGAACGTCGCGCTTCGCTGGAACGGGAATCTTCGTCCCGATACACCGGCAACGCTGCCCGCACTTGGGGCACGGCACGTCCGCCGTGTAGTGAGTTGGCCGTCGAACCGACTCCCGGCATTTAAAACATACCCAAGCAGCGTTGCCCATAGGTCCTACCATGTCCTCTCGCGCCGCCATCGGAAGACCACCTCCTGCAGCACCGCATCCCCACTATCCCCGCCCCAACCCCACCTTTCCACAACAAAACACCTCCCCCACGGTCCATTTGTCATTTGCTCATTTGTCATTTGTCATTTGTCATTTACCATCCCCCCATGCTCGAACTGTCCCCCACCTCTGCCGCCGCCTACCTCTCTGCTACCCCCTACGCGCCCTGCACCGCCATCGCCCCCCTCTCCGGCGGCGTCGCCAACATCGTCCTCAAATGCACCGACCCCGCCACCGGCCGCGCCATCGTCCTCAAGCAGCCCCTCCCCCAATTCAAAACCCACGACGAATGGCTCGTCGACATCGACCGCGCCAAGGTCGAACACGAAGCCGCCCTCCTCCTTACCAACATCCTCCCCCCCGGCTCCATCCCCGCCGTCCTCTTCTTCGACCAGCAGAATTACATCCTCGCCCTCGCCGCCGCCCCCGACGACGCCCTCCTCTGGAAGACCGCCCTCCTCGCCGGCCACACCTCCCTTGACGCCGCCACCCACGCCGGCACCCTCCTCGCCCTCCTCCACTCCCACACCACCGGCGACGCCGCCCTCCTCGCCCGCTATGGCGACCCCACCTTCTTCACCCAGCAGCGCATCGACCCCTACCTCCTCCATACCGCCATCAAACATCCCCACCTCGCGCCGATCCTCCAGAAAATCGCTACCCAGCTCCTCACCACCCAGCGCTGCCTCATCCACGGCGACTTCTCCCCCAAAAACATCTTCCTCATCCCCCACTCCCAGCAAATGAATAATGAACAATCCGCAATGGATAATCCCCCCCTTTCCCACCTCCTCCTCCTCGATTTCGAAGTCGCCTTCTACTCCCATCCCGCCTTCGATGTCGCCACCCTTATCAACCACCTTCTGCTCAAGGCCTTCCTCCACTCCCACACGCGTACGACATCCTCCGCCCCCTTTCTGGAAATGATCACCACTTTCTGGGAAACCTACCGCCACACGGCCGACCCAGACCTCGTCCGCCTCGTCTCCGCCCATGGGGGCCACCTCTTGGGCGCCCTGCTCCTCGCACGCATCGATGGCAAATCCCCCGCCGAGTACCTCCTCCCCCATCCCGACCTCCGCAGCGCCCTCCGCACCATCGCCTCTGACATCCTGTCCCAGCCTGATTCGGGCCTTTCCGCGGTGTTGCACCGTTTTCCCCCCATTCTGACCCCCTGAAATATCGTAACTATTTTTCTACCATGGGTTTAGAATTTGCATGGCAGCGCCGACTTATCGCTGCTTAACCGCGCATACGCGCGCTTAACCACGCTTTGGCCCGGCTTTCGCCTTTGTTCCCCTTAGTTCTCTCTCCTGAGCCACTCCTCCACCATGGTGACCAAGACGTGTTGACGTACCTCCTCGCCGCCGATCCCCCCGCACAGCCCCAGTCCTACCTGGTCGTGTTCCTCGCCGCGCTGGCCATCGCCCTGATCACCTCCGCCGCCGCCCTCGAGGCCGCCCGCCGCTCCCGCCGCCAGCACAAACGCGCCGATGAACTCGCCCGCGACCTCTCCCGCATCAGCGCCAACGTCCGCCGCCGCCTCCAGTTCCTCAACGCCATCTCCCACGACCTCCGCACCCCCCTCAACGGGATCACCCTGCAGACCCACATCATCGACCACGCCCTCTCCGCCCACGACGACCTCACCCTGCGCAAATCCGCCGACGAAATCCGCACCGCCGCCGTCCTGGCCGCCAAGATCCTCGACGCCCTCCTGCAGTACGCCCAGACCGACATCGAGCAGAACACCCTCGCCGAGGTCCCCCTGCGCGAACTCGTCGCCCAGGTCGTCGACCCCTTCCGCGCCGCCGCCGAGGAAAAAAAGCTCGCCTTCACCCTCGCCATCGCCGACGACCCCGTCCTCCAGACCGACCCCCTCAAGGTCCAGCGCATCCTCGCCAACCTGCTCGACAATGCCGTCAAGTTCACCCGCTCCGGCGCGATCGACCTGCGCGTCAGCGCCACCACCGATCCCAACTACGTCACGATCGAAGTCGTCGACACCGGCCCGGGCATCCCGCCGCAACACCTCCCGCGCGTCTTCGAAGAGTTCTACCAGGTCGACAACGCCGCCCGCGATCCCCGCAACGGCCTCGGGCTGGGCCTGGCCGTCGCCCACCGCCTCGCCACCCACCTCGGCGGGGGACTGCACGCCGCCAGCGACCCGCCCCACGGCTCCATCTTCACCCTGCGCCTGCCCCGCACCGCCCCCGCCAACAGCATCCCCTGCCCGCCCAACTGGCGGCCCCTCGCCGCCACGTCCAATTAGCACCCCTCAGCGCGAAATCACCGTGCCCGTCAGGATCACCTTCGCCACCACGAAGTAGATGATCAGCCCGGTCACATCCACCAGCGTGGCCACGAAGGGCGCCGAGCTGGTCGCCGGGTCAAAGCCCAGCCGCCGCAGGATGAATGGCAGCATCGACCCCGCCAGCGATCCCCACGCCACCACGCCGATGAGCGCCACCAGCACCGTCAGCCCCACCCGCACCCAGTACTTGCCGTAAGCCGTCGGCGGTCCTTCCGTCCCGGGATGCACAAACGCCGCATCGTGCATCGTCCCCTTGTTGTCCTTCACCTGCACCCGGACGTCCTCGGGAATGATCTGCCCCTTGGCCAGGATCGCCCCCGCCGGCAACGTGTAGGCCGGAATCTGCACCGGCTCCTGCAGCTTCACCTCTCCCTCCGCCATCTTGGTCCCGCTGGGAATCTCCCCGATGTCCGAGCTGTGCGTCTGGAAAAACGGCCCGATGCCCGGCACCTGGCTCAACCCCTGCCACGCCCCGATCCGCAAAAACCCGATGATCCCCAGGAAGCAGCCCAGCGCCAGCCCCGTCCGCAGCTCCCGCCCGAACACCCGCCACCAGTCCGCCAGCCGCACCTCCCGGAGCGCCAGTGACCGGATGATCAGGCTCGTTCCCTGGCTCCCCGAGTTGCCCCCTGACGAAATAATCAGCGGCACGAACAGCGCCACCACCGCGGCCTTCTCGATTTCCCCCTCAAAATACCCCATCGCCGTCGCCGTCAGCATTTCCCCCAGGAACAGCACCGCCAGCCAGCCCCCGCGCTTCTTCACCATCGGCCAGAAGCCCACGCTCAGGTAGGGGGCGTCCAGGGCCTCGGTGCCGCCCATCTTCTGCATGTCCTCCGTCGCTTCCTGCTGCGCGACGTCCAGCACGTCGTCCGCCGTAATGATGCCCAGCATGTTGCCCTGGTTGTCCGTCACCGGCAGGGCCACGCGGTCATATTTTTTAAAGGTTTCGACCATTTCGTGGCGGGGGGAAATCGCCTGCAGGCTGACCAGCGAGCGGTCCTTGACGTCCCGCACCTTGGAGTTGGGGTCGGCCATCACGAGGGTGCCGAGACGCAGCTCCGCGATAAGTTTTCCCTGCTCGATGACGTAGAGAACGTTGAGGGTTTCCTTGCCGCGGCCGGTGGTGCGGACGTAATCGATCGCCTCGCGGGCGGTCATGTCCGGGCGGAGCGCGACGTATTCGGGCGTGAGGTAGCGGCCGGCGGAGTTCTCGGGGTAATTCAGGATCCGCCGCGTTTCCTTGAGCTCCTCGGGCGAGAGCGTTTCCAGCATCCGCCGGGTGACTTCCGCGGGCATTTCCTCCAGCAGCCGCACGCGGTCGTCGGGAGTCATCTGGTCCAGGATCACGCGGCTGGTCTCGCTGGAGATGCTCTGGATCAGCCCTTCCTGGTGTTCCAGCGGCAGGTAGGAAAAGGTGGCCGCGGCCTGCTCCTTGGTGAGCACGCGAAACACGATGCCCTCATCCTCCGGCGGCAGATCGACGATCACCTCGGCGATGTCGGCGGGTTCGAGGACCGAGAGCGCCTGGCGCAGTTCCTCGAATTGCTTGGCCTGAATCAACTCTTCGATCTCGGCCTGGAGAATATTCCCGATCATGCGTGCACCTCTGCTGCTTTTCCGGAGTATCGCCCCGCGCCGGGGGAAAGAAAAGCAGGGAACTCTGTGCGTTTTTCCTTAAAACGCCGCGGCTGGTCGATAAGCAGGGAAGATGCCTGCCGGAGAACCTCCATGCCACGCACAGCCGCCGGAACGTTCGCCCTCCTGGGATTGCTCCTCGCCGCCGGCGGCGCGGCGCCCGCCCCGCTGCCTCCGCCGCTGGCGATCCCCGAGGACTGGACCCTCGCCTGGCAAGCTCCCACCGTCCCCGCCCTGATCGACAAGGCCCGCCCGGTGCTCACCTTCCCCTCGCCGCGCGACGATGCCCCGATGTTCCTCTGGACCGGCACCGGCAAGACCGGTGTGCGCTGGTTCCGCGTCGCCACCGCCCGCCGCGTCCAGGAAAAATCCGGCAAGCCGCAGTGGGCGATCGCCCGCATGCAGAACGGCGTGTTCATCGAGGATGGCAAGGGGTGGCTGCCGGTTCAGGAATCCGCGGTTCGCAAGACCGTCCCGGTGCACACCGACATGGGCGCTCCGCCGTGGGCCCATGTCGTCGCCACCGACCCCCGACACGGAACGCTTTTTGAAATCGAAGTGTACTTTCAGTCCATGGGCGAGGCCGCCCAGGGCTGGCGGCTGTTGGTGCTGCAAGACGCCGCCGGCGGGTGGCGCTACGTCGGGTCCACCCTCGGCGACTACTGGGACGAGACCGGCTGGATCGACCACACGCGCCTCTCCGCCCGCTGGACCGATCAGCCGGAACAGCCGCTGGAGGTGTTCGTCCAATGGCGCGGCTGGCAGTATGTCAACGAGAC
>JBEHXY010000261.1:0-5998 GCA_048498455.1 Planctomycetota bacterium
CGCCGCCCTCCGCACCAAGCTCACCGAATCGCCCCCGCCCGAATCCCTCACCGCCCTCCAGCTCACCAACGTCGCCTCCCACCCCGACATGCACCCCAATCGCGAAGGCTTCCACCGCATCATCTACGCCTTCCTCCGCACCCTCTCCGCTTACCGCCCCGGCGCCGCTGGCCCCGCCTCCGCCAAACGCCCCGAACAAATCCGCGTTCCCCTCGCCGGCCTCAACCCCACCGACGCTCTCGCCTTCTGGCTCCGCGTCTCCCTCACCCTCCTCGACGCCGCCACCCCCATCCTCCTCCTCGCCCCCGATCCCGCCATCACCGGCCCCGCCATCCCTGGGCCCGACGCCAACGCCTCCACCGGCTGGATCGACATCCTCGTCGGCGAGCCCTCCCCGCAAAACCTCTTCGCCATCAAGGCCGGCGCCAAAGCCGTCCCCCTCACCTCCGACATCCCCTACACCCTCGAACCCTCCTTCGTCGCCGCCATCGAGAATTACCTCCAGGCCGCCGCCTCCCTCCCCCCCGACGCTTCCCCCGCACCCCTCCCTCTCGCCTGAAACAATTTCGTAGCTCAGCATTTCCCCCCTCGGCCGGTATACCTCCAGCCCCTCCTCGCGCCGGCCATCACAGCGACAACGACACGATGCGGCGGCACTGTTTCATCGCAATGCAGTTTGCCGCCACACATCGCCGCCGCCTCCCCCGCGGGCCCCTCTCTCCCCAGACCCGCAGCCCCCGGTGATCTCCCGCGCGTCCGCGCCTCCACTCCACCAACACACCAATTTGCAAACCCGACGGCCCGATAATTGCTCGCCCCTGCCACCCATGGAAGAGCGCCCCTTCACCGCGGCCCCTGCACAACCGCAACCCCTTCACTTCATCGGAGGTCCCTATGACATCCATCGACAACCAGAACGGCAGCGCCGAACAAACCGCACAAATGGAATCCCGCAGCGGCCTCGACGTCCAACCCGAACACCAGCAGCAGCAGCAACTCTGGCAAACTTACCGCGACGTCATCGCCCGACATCAGCCCGCCGGTGAAGCCAACGTCGGCCCCGACGAACGCGCCGTCTCCGTCGCCGCCGGCGCCATCATGGGACTCATGGGCCTCGCCCGCCGCAGCCTCCCCGGCCTCGCCATCGCAGGCGTCGGCTCCATGCTCGTCTACCGCGGCGTCACCGGCCGCTGCGGCCTCTACGAACGCCTCGGCCTCAACACCGCCGTCCCCGACGACCAAAACCCCGGCGAATCCTACAACCACGGCATCCAGATCAGCACCGCCGTCACCATCAACAAGCCCGCCGCCGACCTCTACCGCTTCTGGCGCGACTTCCAGAACCTCCCCCGCATCATGGAACACCTCGACGCCGTCTCCCTCCTCGACGACCGCCGCAGCCACTGGGTCGCCAAGGCCCCCAGCCTCGTCGGCGGTAAAGTCGAATGGGATGCCGAAATCACCGACGACCTCCCCGACCAGCGCATCGCCTGGCGCTCCCTCCCCGGATCCACCATCGATACCGCCGGCGAAGTCCGCTTCCTCCCCGCTCTCGGCGACCGCGGCACCGAAGTCCACGTCTGGATGAACTACACGCCCCCCGGCGGAACCCTCGGCCACCTCGTCACCTCCATGCTTGGACAAAACCCCAAACGCTTCGTCCGCGACTCCCTCCACAATTTCCAGCACCTCATGGAAGTCGGCGAAATCCTCACCATCCTCGAGCAACCCCACGGCACCTGCATGGGCCAGGGAAAGCCCTACACCGAATCCTCCTGGAAGCCCCAGTTCACCCTTTGACCCCGCGCGCTCCCCCCGCGCTCCGTCCACACGCTTTCCTCCAACCCGCCACCACCTGAAAGGAATTCACCCATGATGAAAGCACTGATCTGGTGTGCTCCCTACAAGGTCTCCGTCGAAAGTGTCCCCGAACCCAAAATCCTCAACCGCCGCGATGCCATCGTCCGCATCACCTCCACCGCCATCTGCGGCTCAGACCTCCACCTCGTCGACGGCTTCGTCCCCTTCATGAAACCCGGCGACATCATGGGTCACGAACCCATGGGCATCGTCGAGGAAGTCGGCCCCGACGTCGACGCCGGCAAACTCAAAAAGGGCGACCGCGTCGTCGTCCCCTTCCCCATCGGCTGCGGGCAATGCTTCTTCTGCCGACGCCAGCTCTGGTCCTGCTGCGACAACACCAACCCCAAGTCCTACATCGGCGAACAAATGTTCGGCCATTCCACCGCTGGCATCTTCGGCTACTCCCAGCTCACCGGCGGCTTCGCCGGCGGACAGGCCCAGTTCCTCCGCGTCCCCCTCGCCGACGTCAACTGCCAGGTCATGCCTCAGGAACTCACCGACCACCAGATCCTCTTCCTCTCCGACATCTTCCCCACCGGCTACATGGCCGCTCACCACTGCAACATCCAGCCCGACGACACCGTCGCTGTCTGGGGCTGCGGACCCGTCGGCCAGTTCACCATCCGCTCCGCCATGCTCCTCGGCGCCGGACGCGTCGTCGCCATCGACAACGGCAAAATGGTCCCCGAACGCCTCGCCATGGCCAAAGCCGCCGGCGCCATCACCATCGACAACGCCTCCGAAGATGTCTACGAACGCCTCCTCGACATCTCCGGCGGCATCGGACCCGATGTCTGCATCGACGCCGTCGGTATGGAAGCCCACGGCTCCAACCTCCTCGAACACGCCTACGACAAAATCAAAACCAACCTCATGCAGGAAACCGAACGCCCCGCCGTCCTCCGACAGGCCATCATCGCCTGCCGCAAGGGCGGCACCCTCTCCATCGCCGGCGTCTACGGCGGCCTCTCCGACAAAATCCCCATGGGCGCCCTCATGAACAAAGGCCTCACCATCAAGACCGGCCAGACCCACGTCCACCGCTACGTCCCCGAACTCCTCGACTTCATCCGGCAGGGAAAAATCGACCCCTCCTTCGTCGTCACCCACCGCATCCCCCTCAGCGACGCACCCCGCGGCTACCACCTCTTCCGCGAAAAAATGGACGGCTGCATCAAGGTCGTCCTCGATCCCGCCGCCTGACCTCCCCTCAACGTCAGGCCGCACATCCAGCACCTTCCGCGGGCGGCCCTACGGCCCCGCCCGCGAAACCAACAAGGAGAACCCCATGTTCCTGACCAGGCACCGCCGCTGTGAGTCCGCCGCCGAAGCCCACAGCACCACCCGCCGCGTCCTCGGACTCGCCTCCATCGCCGTCGGACTCACCGAAATCCTCTCGCCAAAATCCCTCGAGGACACCATGGGCATCAACAATGGCGAGAACACCGGCATCCTCCGCGTCCTGGGCATCCGCGAAATCTCCCACGGCATCGACCTCCTCGCCCACAAAGACCCCACCACCGGCGTCCTCGCGCGCGTCGCCGGTGACCTCCTCGACGGCGTCCTCCTCACCGCCGCCGCCCAGAAATCCCGCAACCCCAAAGGCATGGCCGCCATCTTCGCCCTCGTCACCCCCATCGTCCTCGCTGACATGCTCCTCGCCCCGCACCTCGTCAAAGACCACGCCGCCTGACATCGCGCCGTTCCCATCACCACGCGCCACCCGCCACGCCACGCCATGCGTCGGGTGCCCGCGTACCGGTGCCATGCTTCTGGCCACAACCTCGCTGGCCGGAAGCATGCACACTTGCGCTCCCATACCCATTGCACGCGCTCCCCCGCTACCCCTTCCGCCGCCACCTGCTCAACGTCCGCCCGCTCCCCCGCCCGCACACAAACTCCCCCGGCCGAACACCCCCAGGCGCCCCCATGCAGAACCACGCCTCCTCGCCCACCCACTTCATCACCCCCAACTGCACCTGCCCCTTGCACGCGCCGCCCACATTCAAGTAATCCACCCGCAACACCTCCCCGCCCTCCTCCACCTTCACCAGGACATCAATCATCACCTGCCCCCCGAACGATATCTTCACCGCGTTCTTCTCCGCCCGCCGCACCGCCGTCCGCAACATCATCTCCGGAAGCGCCTGCCCATCCTTCACAATCTCCGTCGCCGCCCATTCCCCCTGCAACTTCTCCAGCGTCGCCGACGCCACATACGCAAACCCAGACGGCTCTGCCGCCGGCGCCGCCGCCGGCGCTGCCGCCGCCCCCTTCCCACCAGTCACCCCCTCCGGCCGCTCCGCCGACACGCGCCGCAACACTTCCCACGCCAGCCCGCTCCCCGCCGTCGTCCCGAATCCCGTCGGCCGCCCCTTCCCGCCCATATCCAGGCATATCTCAAACTCCTCCCCCTTCAGCCGAAAAATTCCAAAATTCCGATTCCCCGCCTCCGGCCCCTCCTCAAAATCCAGATCAATCGCATGCGGCTCCGCCTCCACATCGATCGTCATCCGCCCCCGCGCCTCCGGCGACTGCGCCCAGAACCGATCCCCATCAATCAACAACCGCGATCCGTTCACCGCCGCCGCCGGAATCGTCTGCCCCTCCACCTCCAGCCGCGCAAACGCCCACGTCCCCTCCATTCCCCGCAGCACCTCCACATGGCGCACCAGCTGCCCCCAGCTCCCAAACCCATGCTGTCGCGCCACCACCGATTGCATATCCGCCAGCTTCCACCGCGCCCCCCGCACCGCCGCCGCCGTCATCCCCCGCGCCGCCGGCAAATATGCCCCCACCTCCGCCGCCGCCCCCTCATCCCCCCGCGCCACCCCCGACAGCAACGCCTTCGCCTGCCCCTTCAAATGCTCCACGTGCGGACGTGCCGGTAGCTCTTTCTTCACAGGAATTCTCCATGCCAGCGCCCGGATCCGCATCGGGCGGCACGAAGAACGTGCGGTTCATCCACAATTTCCATGCATCGAAGTCGGGTTAAACCCTTCCCGCGGACCCGGTGGCGCCTTCCAGCCGCCACCATCCTACCTCGCCCCAAATCCCTCCCGCCACAAAAAAACCGCGCCCCCCCCGCCCCCCGCGCACCCGCACCCCGGTCATCCCCCGCCCCTCACCGCCGCCGAACCCTCCACCCCAACCCCATTACCGCCAACCCCACCAGTCCCACCGACGCCGGCTCCGGAACCCCCGACGCCCCAACGCTCGGCACGAACGCCGTCCCGGGACCAATCGTAAATCCAAAATCCCCCCCGTTCCCGATCAACTCAATCTGCCCCTCCGTGTACGACGTCGCGTTCGTCCGCAAGATCAACCACCGCGTCCCCCCTACATCCACATTCGGCGTCGCCACCGGCGCAAACGGCCCCCCCGTAATCGTCACCGGAAGCGTAAACCGCGCCGCAGAACTTCCCGTGAACCCCGGCGGCAAACCATCCGTCACCACCGAAAAGTCGCTCGGCGTCGTCGTCCCCGGACCGTCCGTCGCAAATGCCCCCGTCACCGTCACCCCCGAAGGCAACCCCCCGATGTACACCTCCGACAGCGCAAACGGAAACGTCGGCACCCCCGCCGTGATCCGGTAATAAAAATCCAGCGTCCCCGAACCGTTCCGCACCACCTGCTGCGTGATGCCTGCCGACGGCAGCCCGTTGCCAAAGTTCGTAAGCAGTGCCTGGTCGCCCACCAAATCCACCACCGTCCCCACCACCGACGGATCCGAAAGCGACACCCCCGTCACCGTCTGCCCAAACGCCGTCACCGGGCAAGCAACCACCACCAGCGCAACCAGCGCCCAACTCCGCGTCATCATGGCGATATCCTTGAAAGTTCCTTCTTCAACGTCCCCCTTCCGCAAACACGATACCTCATCCACCACCCCCGCCCCACACCGCCCAAAACCGCCCCTCACCCCCACCCGCCCTCATCCACCCTCCGCCGAAACGTCATCCCCGCGCAACATTTTCCACCCCAAAAACAAACCGTTCTTCACACCCCCGGTTCGTCCTCCCCGCCTGCGGGCGGCCGTCCCTACCTCCGCTTAGCCGGCCCCCTCCAGGGGCCGTTCTCCCCGTAGGCGGAGCGGCCGGCGGGATAACCACTCACTGCAACGGACCAGCCCCGC
>JBEHXY010000262.1:0-5995 GCA_048498455.1 Planctomycetota bacterium
GAAAGGGGGGGCAGGAGACGGCGGTGGCGGCGGCAAAGCGGGAGCTTTTGGAGGAGACGGGGCTGGCGCCGGTACGGATGTTTCAGGTGGAGTATGTGGAGACGTTTTATTTTCGGCCGAGCGATGCGGTGCTGCTGATGCCGGTGTTTGGGGTGGAGGTGGATGCGGGGGCGGAGGTGCGGTTGAACGAGGAGCATGATGGGGTGCGGTGGGTGGGGGTGGGGGAGATCGGGGAGAAGTTCATGTGGCGGACGCAGCGGGAGGCGCTGACGATTTTGCTGGAGCAGTTGCGCGGCGGGGGGGAGGCGGGGGGGATGTTGGAGATTGCGGTGTGAAGACGGGGGCGACGGAAACACGAAGCCACGAAGGCACGAAGGCGCACGAAGGGCGAGGAAGGGGCGTGGGGGGTATACTTTTGGTTCTGGGTTCTTTGGAGAGTTGCGTGATGGCGAAGGTTGCGGGGCAGAAGTCGTGGCAGGCGCGGATCGGGGCGGCGCAGGATGCGCTGGCGGTGAATTTCGTGGAGTCGCTGTCGTTTGACCATCGGCTGGCGAAGTTCGACATCCAGGGGTCGATCGCCCATGCGACGATGCTGCAGAGTGTGGGGCTTTTGTCGAAGAAGGACCTGAGGGCGATCAAGAAGGGGCTGCTGGAGATCCTGGCGGACATCGAGGCGGGGAAGTTCAAGTTTGATATCACGCAGGAAGACATTCACATGGCGGTGGAGGCGGCGCTGATCGAGCGGATCGGGGAGCCGGGGCGGCGGCTGCACACGGCGCGGTCGCGGAACGATCAAGTGGCATTGGACATTCGGTTGTGGTGCCGGGAGGCGATTGGGATTCTGGCGGGGAAGATTGCGGATCTGCAGCGGGCGTTCGTGAAGATGGCGGAGGAGCAGGGGACATCGCCGATGCCGAGCTTCACGCATCTGCAGCGGGCGCAGCCGATCGCGGCGGGGCACGAGATGCTGGCGTATTGCGAGATGCTGGAGCGGGACAAGGCGCGGCTGGCGGATTGTTTGAAGCGGGTGAACGTGAGCCCGATCGGAGCGGGGGCGGTTGCGGGGTCGACGTTGCCGATCGACCGGGAGAAGACCGCGGCGCTGCTGGGGATGAACGGGATCACGGGGAATTCGATGGATTCGATTTCCGATCGCGATTTCCTGTGCGAGCTGGCGTTTGACCTGGCGATGGTGGCGATGCATCTGTCGCGGTGGGCGGAGCAGTGGATTTTGTATGTGACGACGGAGTTCGGGTTTTTGAAGATTGCGGATGCGTTCACGACGGGTTCGAGCATGATGCCGCAGAAGCGGAACCCGGACATGCTGGAGTTGATCCGCGGGAAGACGGGGGGGGTGTATGGGCAGCTGACGGCGTTGCTGACGATGATGAAGGGGCAGCCGCTGGCGTACAACCGGGACATGCAGGAGGACAAGCGATACATCTTTTTCGCGTATGACACGGTGGACGCCTGTTTGACGATGGCGGCGGCGATCGTGCTGCACACGAAGGTGCAGCCGGAGCGGATCGCCAGCCGGCTGGATGAGGGTTTCGCGGACGCCACGGTGATGGCGGAGTACCTGGTGATCCGGGGGGTGCCGTTCCGGACGGCGCATCACATCGTGGGAAGCCTGGTGGCGTTGTGCGACCAGAAGGGTGTTGCGCAGTTGAGCGAGCTGTCGCTGGAGGAGCTGCGGGAGAAATCGAAGGCGATTGAGAAGGATGTGTATGGCATCCTGGGGGCGGCGCGGGTGATTCAGAATTATCGCTCGGCGGGTGCGGGGGGCGTGAAGCAGCTGGCGGCGCAGTTGAAGCGCTGGAAGAAGATTCTGGCGTAAGACGGGACAGCGATTCGATGCGCATTGCGATCACCTGTTATCCCTCGGTGGGCGGCTCGGGCATCCTGGCGTCGGCGCTGGGCGTGGAGCTGGCGGCGCGCGGGCACTCGGTGCACTTCATCGCTTACGAGCGGCCGGTGCGGCTGCCGGAGGATGTGTCGAACCTGCATTTCCACCCGGTGCCGATTTCCGATTACGGCCTGTTCAAGTATCCGGATTACACGCTGCCCTTGTCGGTGACGATGGCGAACGTGTCACGGTCGGAAAAGCTGGACATCGTGCATGTGCATTACGCGGTGCCGCACGCGACGGCGGCGCTGCTGGCGCGGGACATGCTGGCGCCGGGCGCACAGCCGCGGGTCATCACGACGTTGCATGGGACGGACACGACGCTGCTGGCGCGGGACCCGGCGTTTGCCCCGGCGATCCGCCATGCGCTGCGGGCGTCGGATGCGGTGACGACGGTGTCGCACTTCCTGGCGAACGAGACGCACGACGCCCTGAACATCGAGCGGCCGATCGACGTGATTCACAATTTCTTCACGCCCAACGTGCCGCGGCGCGGGCGGGAGGAGGTGCGGGCGGAGCTGGAAGTACGTGCGGAGCAGCCGCTGCTGATTCACCTGTCGAACCTGCGCCCGTTGAAGCGGATCGACGTGCTGCTGCGGACGCTGTCGCTGCTTCCGCGGGAGATTCCCTTCAAGCTGCTGGTGCTCGCGGGGGATTCGTTTGCGCCCTTTGTGCCGGAGGTGGAACGGCTGGGGCTGGCCGGGCGGGTGGTGGTGAAGGAGCGGGTGACGGAGATCGAAGATTACCTGCAGGCGGCGGACCTGGGGCTGTTCACGTCGGATTCGGAATCGTTCTGTTTGTCGATCCTGGAAGCGATGTGTTTCGGGGTGCCCTCGGTGGCGACGCGGGTGGGGGGGATCCCGGAGGTGCTGCTGGACGGGGAGACGGGGCTGCTGGCGCCGGCCGGCGATGCGGAGGCGCTGGCGGGCCAGGTGACGGCGCTTTTGCGGGATCCGAGGCGGCGGCGGAGGCTGGGAACGGCGGCCAAAGCACGTGCGGCGATGTTCTCGGCGGCGGCCATTGTTCCGCAGTATGAGGCCCTGTACCGGCGCGTTCTGGGGGCGACGGGTTAATTCTGCCGGCAAGCGTCTTTTTTGTTACACTGTGGCATCCCCTGATTTCTGGAGCTGCGCCATGCCTCGCTGCCCTGCCTGCTTTGTGCCGATGACGCGCGTCGAGGAGGAAGTTGCCGGCGCGAAATTGCGGTCCCACGTATGCCCGCAGTGTTACGGCGTGTGGATTCCGCACGTGGCGTTGCAGCGGCGGGCGAACATCGACGCGGCGCGGGCCCATGCGCACCTGGGGGAGGCCGCCCCGGACCATGCGCCGCCGGGCACGCCGCCGGCGCCTTCGGGCGATGCGGCGATTGCGGCGTCGATGGAGGACCTGGCGGCGGTGGTGGCGGAGACGGATTCAAAAAAGGAATTGCGCTGTCCCTCGTGCTGCAAGGTGCTGCAGAAGGACCGGTTTCACGCGCTGATCCCGGTGATGATCGACCGCTGCAAGCCTTGCGGCTGCTCGTGGCTGGATGCCGGCGAGATGCCCATGATTCGCCGCCTGTATGCGGAGCTGATGGCCAGCGACGATCCGAAGGTGGTGCGGCTGCGGGAGAAGATGGCGGGGGGCCGGGGGCTGGACCGCGGTCCGGCGCGGCCGGCGGATGTTTCCAACGGCGCGGCGTTTCCGGACACGCTGGAAATGCTCTTTGACCTGCTTGACCTCGCATGATGTTGCGTATTCGTTTGTTCGCGCACATGGCGCAGCGGGCCGGCCGGCAGACGTTGTCGCTGGAGGCGCCGGAGGGAACCACGCTGGGTGAGGTTGCGGCGCTGCTGCGGCGGGAGCTTCCGGAGATGCCCTGGCCGACGTCGACGCTGCTGGCGGTGAACCAGGAATATGTGCCGGCGAGCCACCCGTTGCGGGCCAACGATGAGATTGCGGTGATTCCGCCGGTCAGCGGGGGCTGCGGGATGCTACCGGGAACCCCTAGCCAGAGAAATGCCTGATGCCTGGATTGTCGATCGTGTTGACCGATAGGCCGTTGGATCCCGCCGCCGCGCTGGCGCAGGTGACCCATCCGGACGCGGGGGGCATTGCCCTGTTTTTAGGCACGACGCGCAGTGAGGAGCACCCCGACCTGGGGCCGCTGCTGCACCTGGAGTACCACGCCTACCCGGAGATGGCGGAGAAGGAGATGCGGCGGCTGCTGCAACTGGCGGAGGCGCAGTGGCCGATGCAGGCGGCGGCGATCCATCATCGCCTGGGGGTGGTGGCGGTGGGGGAGGCGAGCGTGGCGATCGCGGTGTCCACAGCGCACCGGGCGGACGCGTTTGCGGCGTGTCGCTACCTGATCGACGAGCTGAAGAAGACCGTGCCGATCTGGAAGAAGGAACATTACGCGCGCAGTGCCAAGTGGCAGGGCGACGCCGGGGACGGCCTCACCGCCTGAGCAGCGGAGGGGCGGGGCGTTATTCGCCGCCTCCCGCGGCCTGACCGTCCTGGCCGCTCTGGGCCATGGCGGCCTCGGCATCATTTCCTCCCGTGTGGTCACCTCCGGTGTTCTTGGCCCGGCGCATGCGGGAAGCGGCTCCGCCCTTGCGGCCGGCGACGCGTGCTTCTTCCGAGGTGAACTCGTGCGCTGTACCTTTTTCATGAGCGGCCTTGCCGCCCTTGCTTGCGATCTCACGCTGTTTATCGGGATCCATTGAGGAAAAGCCACGCTTGCTTCCCACGGTCTACTCCTTTTTGTCGGCCTCAGGTGACGACCTGCCCGCTTGCGCTGGGCTTGCCGCGTGACGACGGTGCCAGTTTGCCTAGACTCCCGCGCCGTTTCAGACGAGGACCTCTATCCGCAACGCTAATGCCGCGCTTGCGAGGGCGAGAAATCCACGCGGCCGACCGCCTTGCACGGCCTTTGTTTGCCCCTGATAATCGCCGGTCTCCCGGCCGGCCCACGATCCAAGGAGCGATGCAGCGCCCATGTTCAATTTTCTGCCCAAGGACACGGTTTTTTACGATTTGTTCGAGGGGTTGGCGGCCCATGCCGTCGCCTCGGCGAACTACCTGCATGCCCTGGCGGTGAACTTTCCCAATGCGACCGACCAGATCGCGCGCATTCGCACCGAGGAGCACGACGCCGACCAGCTCACCCACCAGGCGCTCGATCGCCTGGACCGCACCTTCATCACCCCCTTCGACCGCGAAGACATTCACGCCCTGGTTGGCGAGCTGGATTCGATCGTGGACAACATCAACGCGCTGGCCAAGCGGCTGGCGTCCTACCACGTGAAAACCATTGAGCCGGCGTTCATCAAGCAGGCGGAGATCCTGGCCCAGGCGGCCGAAGCGCTGGCCGGGGGCGTCAAAATGCTGCGAAAGACGCGCAAGCTCACCGACCTGCAGTCGCACATCATCGAGGTGCACCGGCTGGAGAACGTGGGGGACGACAACCACCTGGCGGCGCTTTCGAAGCTGTTCGAGGGCAACGCCGATCCGCTGCACGTGATCAAGTGGAAGGAGTTTTTCTCCTTCATCGAGGCGGCCATCGACGGATGCGAGGACGCCACCAACGTGATCGAGCGCATCATTCTGAAGAACGGGTAAGCCCGCCCCCGCCCCTGCGAATCTCTTGTCAGCCATCGTTTCAGGACACTGCATGCTCCTCGCCCAAACCACTGCCGCCGTTGAAACTGCGGCCGCATCGATTCCGGCCTCCGCGCCTGCCGTGAGCCTCACGTTTATCTTTGTGATCGTGGGCGTGGCGCTGCTTTTCGACTTTCTCAACGGGTTTCACGACGCGGCCAACTCCATCGCCACGGTGGTCTCGACCCGGGTGCTTTCGCCGACGCAGGCGGTGATCTGGGCGGCGCTGTTCAACTTTTTGGCGGCTTTTCTGTTCGGGACCAAGGTGGCTTCGACCATCTCCGGCAAGCTGATCAATGTGGATCTGCTGGGCTCGTCGGCGGACCGCGTGGAAGTCATCTTTGCGGGGCTGGCCGCGGCGATCATCTGGAACATCATCACCTGGCTGCTGGCCCTGCCGACCTCTTCGTCGCACGCGCTGATCGCCGGGTTCGCGGGGGCGGCGAT
>JBEHXY010000263.1:0-5984 GCA_048498455.1 Planctomycetota bacterium
CGCCCCCGCGCCCACCCCCGCCAGGATCGCCGCCCCCAGCGCCGCCCCCTCCGCCACGTTGATCGTAACCACTGGCGCCCCATACATATCCGCCTGCAGCTGCCGCCAGAACGCCGACCGCGCCCCGCCGCCGCTTGCCCGAATCTCCCGGATCGGAGTCCCCATCGCCCGGAAAATCGCCACCTGCTCGCGCATCCCGAACGTGATCCCCTCGACCGCCGCCCGCACCATGTAACCCAAGTCGTGCCGAGGAGTTAACCCAATAAATGCCCCCCGCGCATCGGGGTTCGCATGGGGACAGCGCTCGCCCGTCAGGTAGGGCAGAAACACCAGCCCCTCCGCCCCCGCCGGCGCCGCCTCGGCCATTTTCATCATCCGCGGATATATCTCACCCGCCTCCTTCCCCGCCTTCTTCAGTTGACGCAACTCCTCACCAAAAAAGGTGTTGCGCATCCACTGCAAGGACCCGCCCGCCGACAGCATGCAGCCGAAAACGCACCAGGTGTCCGGGATCGCATGGCACATCGTGTGCACCCGCCCTGCCGGATCGGTCACCGGCTCGCTGCTCGCCGCGAAAATAACCCCCGAGGTTCCCATCGCCGCCGACACCAGCCCGCTTTCCACCACGCCCGTTCCCACCGCGCCCGCGGCCTGATCGCCGCCCCCGCCGACCACCGGAACTCCTTGCGGAATACCCAGTTGCGCCGCAGCGTCCGCACTCACCACCCCCGTCACCTCCTGCGATTCATACACCCGCGGCAAGAGCCCCATGTCCAGCCCCAGCAGCCCCATCAGCCCCTCATGCCACTTCCGCCGCTTCACATCCAGCAGCAGCGTCCCCGACGCATCCGACACTTCCGTCGCGTACTCGCCCGTGAGCCGCCAGCGGATGTAATCCTTCGGTAGCAGCACCTTTACGCACTTCTCAAAGCGCTTCGGCTCGTTTTCGCGCAGCCACAAAATCTTGGGCGCCGTAAACCCCGTCAGCGCCGGGTTCGACACCCTCTCGATCAGCTTCGCCCGCCCGCCTGCCTTCTCCTCGATTTCCCGGCACTGCATCTGGGTCCGCTGGTCATTCCACAAAAGCGCCGGCCGCAGCACCTTGCCCGCCTTGTCCAGAAATACCGAGCCATGCATCTGTCCCGACAAGCCGACCGCTTCGATCGCCTCGCGCCGGCCGGCTTTTTTGACAACCGCGCGCACCGCCGCCACCACCGCTTCCCACCAGCCGCCGGCCCCTTCGGGCCGCTGCTCGCTCCAGCCGGGGCGCGGCGTGAGGAGCTCGTGGGGCGCCTCCGCGGTGGCCAGCACGCGGCCATTGCGTGAAAGCACAAGCGCTTTGGTTCCCGATGTGCCGATATCGATTCCCAGGAAACTCATTGATGACTCCTAACGCAAGTCGCGCTTGACGCCCCGCCCCTCGGCGGGAAGATAACGGAAAGGCCTTCCCTCGGCATCCATGGAAAGGATTCCCCCATGCCCCTGGTTCCCGTCCGCTGGTCCCGCGCCACCATCGCCCTGGCGCTTTTCGCCGCCACCCTGCAGGCCCGTGCCGCCGATCCGCCCCCGATCCTCGCGCAAATCCCCGGTGATGCCGGCGCCGCGCTCATCCTCCCCAACATCCACAACCTCTCCACGAAGACTTCGAACCTCGGCGTGCGGCTCGGGTTGACGCTGCCGCCCGACATCGTCGGCTTTCTCCTGCGAAACGTCGGCGTTGCCAAGGGCTTTGACCAGGCCGGCTCGGCCGCGGCGATCTATCTCAAGGCCAAGGAGGGCGCCACCACGGATGAAGGTCCGCCGGCCCTGGTGCTGGTGCCCACCAGCGACGCCACCGGCCTGCTGTCGACCTTCTCGCCTTCTGCGCCCGACGCCACCGGCATCATGGAAATCACGCTGGCGCAGGACACCGCCGAAAAGGCCTACGCCGCGATCGTCGCCGACAAATGGGTCGCCGTCTCCGAGCAGAAGGCCACCCTCACGAGCTACCTGAAGCGCAGCAGCACGGGTCTCGACAAGGCCATGGCCCCGGAACTCCTGAAGCTGTTTGAAAACAACGATCTCGTCGGTTGGGTGAATGCCGCCGGCGTCGGACCGACGCTCCTGAAAGACATCGAGGAGCTGGAAGAAGACACCACCGGCCGTCTCGACCTGACCAACATGACGGCCGACCGCGATCCGGTGTCTTCGGCCTTTGAAAAAGAGGGGATGGTGCTGGCCTTCTCGGGGCTGAAGGCGGCGATGCGCGATGCCCAGACCGGCGCGGTTTCCCTGCGCCTCACCGACAACGGCGCCACGCTGGGCTTCACCGGCATCTTCACCCCCGGCACCGACACGGCGCGCCTGGTCGACGCCCAGAAGGGACTCACCGCGCCCAGCTTCCAGGGCCTCCCCGCCGGCAATTTCCTGTTCGCCGGAGCGAAGGCCTGGAATGGCGCGGCCGCGGCCGAGATCTTCCAGAAGGCCATCGACCATGTCTTTGCCGACCAAGTGCTGGCGCAGGATCCCCGGGCGGCCGGCGTGCGCAAGGTCTTCGACAACTACAAACAGATTTTCGCGATCTCCTCGGGCGCCCGCTTCATCCTGCTGGATGCGGCGCCGGGACCCAAGGGCGGCCTGCTCAACGGCGCGCTGCTGCTGGATTCCGCCGAGCCCGAGAAGGTCAACGCCCTGCACATCCAGGCCTACCAGGAAAGCGGCGGGAACTCGGCGCTGTCGCTCAGCGGCGACATCCGCACGGTGGTGACCACGTCCGTCGATGCCGCCACGGTCAAAGGGATCAAGCTGTCGCGGATCCAGATCGCCTACAAGCTGCGCGACGACGCGCCGGGCAAGCCGGTGTCGGATGAGGCCAAGGCCTCGCTGGCAATGATCAACAAGGTGCTGGGGACCGACGGGCTGACGCTCTACACCGGGGTGGTGGGCAAGCAGGTGCTGACGATCATCGGGTCCGATGCGGCGACACTGGAAGCTGCAGTGGCCGCGGCCCAGGAGACCAAAGACCCTCTGAGCGCATCGCCGATGATCGCGGGGGTGAAGGCGGAAGTGCTGCCGGATGCCCAGGGCGTGTTGTATGCGAACACGCCGCGCGTGGTGGCGGTGGTCGACAGCCTGCTGAACCCGGCGCCCAACGGCGGCCGCGGACCGGGGGGCGGGGCGGGACCGGGGGGCGGGGCGGGGCCGGGGGGCCGGGGCGGACGCCGCGGGGGCCGCGGTCCGGGTGGCGCCGCCAACACGCCGCCGCTGACGATCAGCATGAGCAGCAAGGGCAACACGGCGACAGTGCAGACCTTCCTGCCGCTGCCGGCGCTGCGAATCGTGTTGCAGATGCTGGGCAGTGATGGCGGAGGCGAATAACGCGCCGGCACGGTGGCGATGGCAGGGCAACTTGCTACAATCATGGTGTTTCAAAGATTTCTGAAACAGGAAGAAGGCACCATGACCGCGGCGCACTCGGCAGTTCTCAACACCCCCGATCCCGCGCTGCTGGAAGCCTTCGGCCTCAACGGTTCCGGAGGTCCTGCCACGGGTGTGACGCCGCGCTACAAGCCTTCCTTCGACATCCAGGCCGTGGTGGCTGGGCGGCAGCGGTTGACCGACGAGCAACTGCTCGAACTGTACCAGCATGCCCCGCTGACCGACCTTGGCCGCTGGGCCTTCGGCACGGTCAGCCGGATGCATCCCGAGGACTACCGCACCTACGTCATCGATCGCAACATCAATTACACCAACATCTGCACCGCGCGCTGCACCTTCTGCGCCTTTAAGCGAAACGACCCCGCCGCCAAAGATGCCTACACGCTCGATTACCAGACGATCTATCGCAAGATCGAAGAGCTCGTGGCGATCGGGGGCACGCAGATTCTCATGCAGGGCGGGATGAACCCGGCGCTGCCGATCGAGTACTACGAGCACCTGCTTCGCGGCATTCGCGAAAAGTTTCCGACGGTGCATATTCACGCCTTTTCGCCGCCGGAGTTCGTCGAGTTTTCGCGCTTCTTCCGGATGCCGGTCGCCGAGGTGCTCAAGCGCTTCAAGGCCGCGGGGCTGGCGACGGTGCCCGGTGGGGGGGGTGAGATTTTCGCGGACCGGGTGCGTTCGCGCATCGGCCCGGGCAAGTGCACGGGCGAGCAGTGGCTGGACGTGATGACCGAAGCCCACAAACTGGGGATGAACACGTCGGTCACGATGCTCATCGGGCATATCGAAGACATCAGCGACCGGATCGACCACATGCGGCGCATCCGCGAGCGGCAGGATTTGGCGCTTTCGCACGCGGTCGAGGGCTGGGGCAGCTACACCGCGTTTATCCACTGGACCTATCAGCCCGACAACACGCCGCTGGATCGCAAGCGCAAGTGGAACCCGGACAGCGGCGTGCCTTTCGCGTTCGACAACGGCCGCACCGTGCGCCTGGCCGACGCCAGCGAGTACCTGCGCATGCTGGCGCTGTCGCGGCTCTATTTCGACAACATCCGCAACCTGCAAAGCTCGTGGGTCACCATGGGGCCGAAGGTGGGCCAGTTGGCGCTCTTTTTCGGCGCCAACGACATGGGCAGCGTGATGATGGAAGAGAACGTGGTGTCGTCGGCGGGCACGACGTATCGGCTGGATGAAGAGATGATCTGCCGGCTGATTCGCGATGCGGGGTGGGTGCCGGCGCAGCGGAATCAGTACTACGCCGTGCTGAAGCGCCATGACGGCGCGGAGGCGCCCGATCGCCGGCCACGCGTGCCGGGCACGTTTGCAAAGCGGCAGCACCAGATCACGCCGGAAGAAGCGGTGGCTTACAAGCTGGGGAATGGCGTGTTGCGGCGCAGCGACGGCAGGGGGGTGGCGTTGCCGGTACTGGCGTCACCGGAAGCCCGCGGCGAAGCGAGCGGCTGTGGCAGCCATCCGCGCGTGGCCGAGACGGACTGAGCGCCCTGTTGCTGGACCGGCGCGGTCCTGAGAGAATCAGCCAGAATCAGCAAAGAATCAGCAAAAACGATCGCGGCAGGCCGGTGCATCCGGGCCTGCCGCGGTTTTTTTGCGTGCGGAGTTCCGCGCTTCGACCGCAGCGGGTCAGGGGTGGGCGAAGCCGCCGCCATCGGGGAAAAACAGCCGCGTGAAGGGCGACTGCATCGCCGTCCAGTTGTCGACCGGCCCGTTGGAGGAGGAGCCGCCGTGGTTGAACTGGACTTCGCTGAACCACTCGACGTGGCCATCGGCAAAGCCGACATTGCCGCCGTTCTGGTGGCGGTTGGTGAGCTTGTCGCCGTTGTTGTAAGCGGGGGCGTCGAACACTTCATCGTTGAAGAGCGAGCCGTCATCCTCTTCGATGAACATGATGAAGTTGCTGGGATTCTGGATGGTGGTGTACTTGATCGGGTCGATCCAGGGGGGCTGGTTGTTGGGGAAGTTGTTGCGCAGGCGGCCCAGGGGGTTGAGCACCGCGTTGACGGAGTAGGACCAGAAGCCGCCGGTGCCCGAGCCGATGGTGACCGTGGAGGTTTTGCCGCTGATCTGCATCAGGAGCGGGGCTTCGCCCGGGGCCGTCTTTTCGTTGGTCCGCACCAGGTCGTCATTGGGGCACAGGTAGGCCTTCTGGATCATGGGATCCGTCGGCGGCAGCGGCAGGGGGGTCTCCGGGCTGGGCGCCTTGCCATTCATGTAGGGAAACAGGGCGCCATATTCCAGGCGCCATTTCTGGGGATCGGTCACCTCGAACGGCTTGAAGCGGCTGTTGCTGGGACCCTGGGATTTGGGAATGATCATGCCGTTGATGGGAAAGGTCATGTCCCATTCGGCGAGGTACACGTGGGTGGCGGTGGTCAGGCCCTTGATGCGGGTCTGGCAGACGACCTTGGAGGCGTTGCCCTTGGCGCGGGAGAGGGCGGGAAGGGTGATGGAAATCAGCAAGGCGATAATCGAGATGACCACGAGCAGTTCGATGAGCGAAAAGCCGCGGGCCGGGCCCCGGTGGGGCAGCGGGCGGGCGGTGA
>JBEHXY010000264.1:0-5976 GCA_048498455.1 Planctomycetota bacterium
TTCCTGACGGCCTTTGACTGCCTCGTCCGCCGCGCCCGCACCCAGAAGTGGATCTGGGATCTCGCCAGCCGCCAGAGCTACAGCGTCGAGATCCTCTCCACCCCCAAGAACAACCTTCTTCCGCCAACCCTTCCCGGCGGCAAGCGGGCGCCGGGAAACCCTTTCCGCCGCCGGCGACCCGAGAGCCGCCTGTTTTCCTACCGCACCCGCTACTACCTCCGCCGCCGCGTCTGGCGCTATTTCCGTTACCTCGCCTACCGCTCTCCCGAAACCTACCCGGCCGCCATCTGCAGCGCCCTGGCCCGCTACAGCGACGCCGACCTCGCCCGCGGCGAAAACCTGCTCGATTCCTGGTGCCTCCTGCACATCTGCTGCCACAACAGCCCCGCCCTCACCTTCACCCCCTCCCAGGTCCGTCTCAACGACGGCCACACCCTCAACGACCTCGCCCCCGCGCCCAAGCTCCCCGACCGCTGGACCACGCCTGCCGCCGCCGCGGCCCTGTGGGACCTCCTGCCGCGGGCCCGGTCGCGCTTTGTGCGACTCTGGGCCATCGCCCTGCTCAAACAGCACCACACCGCCTTCCTTTCCGCGATCACCCCCGAGCGCCTGTTCCCGCTCTTCGACACCTTCGACGACGAGCTCCAGCAACTCGCCGGCGAACTGCTCGAAAAATCGCCGGCCCTGCCCGCCCTTCCCCTCGACGCCTGGCTGCAGCTCCTCAACACCAAAAATCCCACCGCCCTCGCCACCCTCTGCGACCTCATGCTCCGCCACGTCACCCCCGAACGCCTCTCCCTCCCACAAACCATCACTCTCACCACCGCCGCTCCCGCACCCGTCGCGCGCCTCGGCCTGATCTTTCTCCGCGCCCGCACCATCGCGCCCGCCGACCGAACGCTCCTCTCCGACCTCGCCCACGCCAAAGCCCAGGCCCTCGCCGGCGACATCACCGCCTACGCCCTCTCCATTCTCGGCGCCCCCGCTGCTTACGACGTCGCCCTGGTCTCGCGCTTCTTTGACGCACTCCTTGCCCCCACCCGCGCCGCCGCCTGGAGCTGGCTCACGCCCGATTCCCCCGGCTACAACGATCCCGCCCTCTGGCTGCGCCTCCTCGAAACCCCCTACGAAGATGTCCGGCTCCGCCTCGTGGCGATTCTCCAGAAACGCGCCGGTCTGCCCGGCACCTCCGCCGACCAGCTTGTCCCCATCTGGACCGCCGTCCTCCTGGGCATCCATCGCGGCGGCCGCCACAAGATCATCGCCCTGAACCAGATCAGCCGCGCCCTCATCGAGCGTCCCGCCGACGCCGAAAAACTCCTCCCGATCGTCGCCGTGGCGATCCGCTCCGTCCGCCCCGCCGAGGCACGCGTCGGTCTGGCCGCCGTCGTCCACGCCCTCGACCGCGAGCCGGCCCTCGCCGAGACCGCCGCCCGCCTCCTCCCGGAGCTCCGCCTGGTATCGCAGGGGGCCACAGCATGAACCTCCACCTCGCCTACCTCGGTCACTCCGGCCTTATCCGCTCCGCCACCGCCGAAACGCTCTCGCTCGCCCCCAACCTCGCCCGGGAAGCTGTCGCCTTCGACGCCCCGCTCCTCCAGCCGCTGCGTTTCCGCGAAGCCATGTCCGCCCTCCACGATGTCGTCGTCGCCCACCTCCGCTTCAAAAAGCGCGACAAGACCGCCTACCAGGAATACAAGAAACGCGAGCAGAGCCGCCTCGCCACCCTTCGCAGCGATGCCCTCAAGGAAGCCAAGGAGCAGCTCCTCAAAAAGCAGGACGCCATCGACCCGCAGCTCGAATCCCTCTTCGGCAAGTACGTCAAACGCTATTGGAAACTCCGCCTCCAATACTCGGACATTCTCTCCCGCAGCGACCCCGCCCTCTGGCGCATGCTCACCCCCTGCGATCCCGTCATCACCGTCGCCGACGACGTCTGCTTTTTCGAATGCTTCTCCGCCGACGAATCCGCCTACGGCTGCCTCTCCGTCAACCGCGGCGACGGCTTTGGCCCGTCGCAGAACCTCCAGCTCGGCACCACCAACGTCGATTACTCCTGGGACCTCTACCACCACTTTCAGGCCCTCCGCACCTACAAGGAAACCCGCTTCAAGGTCGACCCCGCCGGCTTCACCGTCACCACCGCCGGCAACCCCGACTACCGCGAGGAAAAAATCGACCTGCCCCCCGGCTGGCTTCGCGGCTTCATGCAGATCCAGTCCGCCATGGGCCTCCCCGCCACCCCCGTCCCGCTCACCCGCGAAGCCGTCTATTCGCTGCTCGCCCACCTGCGCCGCCATCGCCAGGAAACCTCTCCCCGCGCGCTCCGCTTCGAGCTCGCCCCCGGCAAACCGCCCGTCCTCGTCCTTGAGCCCTGGGAAGTCCGCATCACCGCCCACGGCGCCATCTACAACGGCCCGCCCACCGAACCCATCCGCATCTGGGGCCGCCGCCGCCTCGCCGTCCTCGCCCGCACACTCCCCCTCGCCGAACGCTTCACCGTCCATCTCCTGGGCACCGGCCTGCCCTCCTTCTGGCTCGCCCACATGGGCGAAATGACCCTCACCCTCGGCCTCTCCGGCTGGACCACCAACGACTGGACCCGCGGCTCCGCCCTCGACCTCCTCCTGCCTCCCATCAAGGCCGCCCCCGAATCCATCGCCACCACCGCCCGCACCCTCCAAAACCGCCGCGCCCTGCCCCTCTCCGAACTCCTCGCCGCCACCGCCCTCCCGCGCCCCGAGCTCGCCGCCGCCCTCAACCACCTCGCCTACGCCGGCCAGATCATCCACGACCTCTCGACCAACCTCTATCGCTGGCGGCAGATCATGCCCCAGGCCCTCGGCGAAGCGGAGATCGGTCCCGAAAACGCGGAGCTCGCCGCCAGCCGCCAGATCGTCGCCGCCGGCCGCGTCTCCATCCTCCGCATCGAGCCCGTCTCGGGCGCCCGCCTCATTCAGGGCAACGCCGACGCCACCCCCGTCGAAATCCTCATCGACCCCGACCAGCGCATCAAACGCGGCAAGTGCCTCTGCGGCCACTTCAAAACCTACGGCCTGCGCAACGGCCCCTGCCGCCACATGCTCGCCCTCCGTGACCTCGCCATGAACCCGCCTGACGCCGCCCGCCCCGCCCCCGCCGCCACGTGGGAAGAACGCCTCCGCAAGCTTTTCAACAACTGACCTCGCACAGGAGATTGCCGCCGGTACAATCCGGCCAAATTGCAGAGAACGGGTCGGGGCGTGCGTGTTCCTCTGAGACTTTTCTGCGGCGTTCCGCCGCGGTTGCCTCATGACCACCCATGCGTCCCCAAGGCCGTTGTTCGTTTGGCGACCAAGCCTACCGTCGGCTTGACCATGACGAACCAAAGGCTCTCCACGCCGACGGTAGGCCTGGTCGCCTTGAGTGAACGACCTTGGTCCGAAGCAAGAAGTCAGCGGGCCGCCGCCTCGACCCCCTCCTTTGCAATTCCTGCCAAACCATGGGCTTCTTCGACAAAATCCTCCGCCTCTTCTTCGGCCCGCCGCCGGCGCCGCCCACGCCCACGCCCACCTCCCGCCCTTCCGCTCCGCCTGCACCCTTCAACCCGCCGAACATCCCATCCGCCACGCCGCCGCGCCCCGCGCCCCCAAAAACCCCCGCCAACACCACCCTCAACCTTGACGCCTCCCGCTTCGCTCCCCTCGCCGGCTCTGACATAAAATCCCAGCTCCGCGGCCTCGGCTCCGACTCCTGGTCCATCTTCCGCACCATGGAAGGCACCGACAACACCTGGTGGGGCAACCGCTCCGTCATCCTCCCCTCCTCCGACCCCCGCACCACCTTCATCGACCGCGGCATGGTCGGCCAGGGCCTCATCACCGCCGACGAACTCGTCGAAATCCACCGCGTCGGCGACCAGATGCTCCTCCTTAAGCCCCATTACAACCAGGCCCAGGCCATCGCCAACCAGGCGGTCGTCCAGGCGAAAGCCGACAAGGAAGCCCTCAAGAAACAAAAGAAGGAAGCCGCCGAAGAACGCAAAAAGCAGCACGCCGCCGCCGTCGCCCAGCGCAAGGCCACCGACATCCTCTTCCTCGGCCGCGGCGTCTCCAAGGGCCTCGCCGACCGCCGCGCCAACCCCGAAAAGCTCCGCGCCGCCAACCTGCCCCTCCTCGCCACCCCGCAGGATGTCGCCGCCGCCCTGGGCCTCTCGATCCCTCAACTCCGCTGGCTCGCCTTCCACACCCCCGCCGCCAGCCGCCCCCACTACATCCGCTTCACCGTCCCCAAAAAATCCGGCGGCACGCGCGAACTCGCCGCCCCCCACGCCCGCCTTGAAGCTGCCCAGAACTGGATCCTCGCCAACATCCTTGAAAAGCTCCCCGCCCACCCCGCCGCCCATGGCTTCGTCCCCGGCCGCAGCACCCTCACCAACGCGCGCCCCCACGCCGCCAGCGCCCTCCTGCTCAATTGCGACCTCACCGATTTCTTCCCCACCATCACCTTCCACCGCGTCGCCGGCCTCTTCGCCCAGATCGGCTTCTCCCCCGCCGCCGCCACCCTCCTCGCACTCCTCTGCACCGAATCCCCCCGCCGCGTCATCGATTACGCCGGCCAAACCCTCCACGTCGCCACCGGCCCGCGCTGCCTTCCCCAGGGCGCCTCCACCAGCCCCGCCCTTTCCAACCTCATTGCCCGCCGCCTCGATTCCCGGCTCGCCGGCATCTCCAGAAAGCTCGGCTTCACCTACACGCGCTACGCCGACGACCTCTCCTTCTCCGCCCCGCCCTCCGCTGCGCCTCCCAAAGACCCGGCGCATCCGAACCAGAAAATCGGCTACCTCCTCGCCCGCATCCGCCACATCACCTCCGATGAGGGCTTCCTCGTCAACGAAAAGAAAACCCGCATCCAGCGGCAGAACGCCTCCCAGCGCGTCACGGGCATCATCGTGAACACCCCCCGCCTCTCCGTCCCACGCGCCACCCGCCGCCGCCTCCGCGCCATCCTCCACCAGGCCAAAACCACCGGCCTCGATGCCCAGAACACCCACCAGCACCCCCACTTCGACGCCCACGTCCGCGGCATGATCGGCTACGTCCACATGGTCAATCCCGACCAGGCCGCCCCCCTCCAGCAAGCCCTCGCAGCCCTCCGCCCTGGATAAGCCCGTCACGCGCTGTCCACCAACTCCGATCCCACATCAATCTCGACGGCAATCAGCGCTCCCAGCCCCTGTTCGATCGCCGTGCCCGCGCCCACCACCGCCAGCATGACGTCGATCCCCACCGTGATCGCCGTCTGCACGTACCCGATCCAGCCGGGCAACCCTTCCGACATGGCGTTGATCGCGTCCTCAAACGCTTTCTGGCGCAGCGTGGCCCTGGGGATCGCTTCGTTGATCGCGATCGTCGACTCGATCAGGTGATCGAGGATCTTCGCCGCCGTCTTGGCCGCGGTCCTGGCCACCAGCAGCTTCTCCGCCTTCAGGCTCGCCTTGTACTTGTCCACCTTGGCCGCCCACTTCGCCTGCTCGTCATAGGTCCCCTGGATCAGCCCCGCCAGCTGGTGCGATTCCTTCTCCAGCTTGGCGATGTCCACCTTGTGCACCTCGATGTGCCCCTTGCAGTTCTTCAAGTTCGGAATCTCCACCCCCATCACCGCGCTGAGCGCCCCCAGGCCGATCTCCTTCGCCCCCTGCTTGATCTTCTTCTTCACGTTCGCATTCTGCATGTTGGTGCTCATGAACGACCCCAGCAGCCGCAGTTCCCCCCGGATCAGCACCGCGATCTGGTCCGCCGACGTCGCCAGCTTCGCCACTTCCTGCGCGATGACGATCCCGCTGCGCGCGATCGCCACGATCGACGCCGGCGCCAGCGCCCCGTGCGTCGCCGCGGCCACCGCGACCGCCCCCACGATCGCCACCCCGTTGAGCGTGATCTTCGTCCCGCTCTTGATCTTGAACTTCAGCAGCTCCTTCTGCCCCTTCTTGTACTC
>JBEHXY010000265.1:0-5936 GCA_048498455.1 Planctomycetota bacterium
CACCGACGGAAGCGTGGCCTTCCACAACCACCCAAACCCCAGAGGCCCGGTATCAAACGCCAGCGGAACATACTTCTCCAGGCTGGCCTTGTACTTGGGGTGGAGAATGCCCGCTTCCTCCTCCGTCCGCAGCATTTCCTGAAAATTGTTGGAGACCACCCGCCGGTCCCCCAGGAACACCACCGTCGCCGGCGCTTCGGCGATCTGCCGCTGGTCCATGCAGGCCACCTGCAGCGTCCGTTTTTTCGCTGCCTCCGTGACCACGTAGAAATGCGTAGGCTGGAGGTTATAACCCGAGGGTGCCCAGCGGGCGGCATCCAGCAGACGCTCCAGGAGACCCTCCGGGAGCGGGTCGGACTTGAAGTTGCGCACGCTGCGCCGTTGCCGTGCCAATGCCTCAAACCCGTCCAACGTCATCTGTCACCTGTGTTCCGGAAAGATGCTGCTATTGTAGGCGAGCGCGGCGGTTGGGCCATGCCGATGCGACCTTCCAAACGGACCGATGAAAGGCCTGCCGCCCCCCGCGCCAACGTGACTTGACGCAGGCCCGGCGATATCGTGTTTGACCACCACTTGGCCGCACGATGGCCACGGAAAGGGTTATGCCTGCGACCTCCCCCCCAGTCTCCATGCCGCCCGCCGAGCGCGACCCCGGTGTCGCTTTCGCCAACGGCCACTCTGACCATCCACTGGTCAAGCTGCTGACGCGGCGGCGTTTTGCCGCCGATCCGGAATTTGTCCACGCCTGCCGCACCGCGGCGGAAGTCTCTCCCGATGTGCCCGTCGATTTTCTCTTCCTGACCGACGGCGATGCCCGCAGCCCCGATGAGGTCTTCCCCCGGCTGCGGTGGGGGGGCCAGGCGATCCTGCTCAGCGACGATCGCCCGACGATCACCACGGCGGCCGAGGCCTTCCGCGAATGGCGCGGCGGCGGCGGATGGACCGTCGAGCAGCCGCCGGCGGCGCTCAAAAAGCTGCCGGGAATCCTGCGCCTCTTCGGCATGAAGACGCGCGCCTATTACCTGATCGTGCGCAAACTGGCCCTGGTGCCGCCGGGCAACACCAGCGAGCGCTTCACTTACAACGTGAACCTCGCGCGGCCGCAGAAATCTCCGCCGCCGCCGGGCACCGACCTCGAAGCGATTGCCGCCGCCCGCTCGGAAGGCGGCGGATACGAAGTGGTGAAGCAGGTGCCCACCACGGATCGCGTCCTCGCCCGCCTGCGCGAAAAGTTCCCCGATGCCGACGAGGAAACCCTCGTCCGTCGCGCCAAGAAATTCACCGAAAAGATTTTCCCCGTCTTTCTGACGCGCGAAACCGCCATCCTCCGGCTGCTGGCCCGCGATCTTCCCAGGCGCTTCCGCAACCGTGTGCCCAAGGTCCTTGTCGCCGAGCAGGACGCCAATGGATACGTGCGCACCCTTCGCATGAACTGGCTGCGCAACGGCTGTCCCATCGGGAAAAGCGCCGGCGGCGGCAACGTCGTCGGCGGTCAGCCGCTGACGCAGCTCGCCTTTGCGCGCCAGGCCGCCGAGCTGCTCGCTTCGCTCCACGATGATGCCCGCGTCATGCACCTCGACCTTCGCCTCGACAATGTAGTCATCACGCAGCACGGGGTGGGCTTCGTCGATTTCGGCAGCGCCGTACGCGTGGGCGAAAACTTCCCCGAGGCATCTCTTCTCGGCAACCTCTTTGAGGAAATGATGCGCACCAGCCAGATCCAGCGCATGCTCGGAAAGATGTCGGAGTGCGGCCAGGTCACCAGTGAGGACATCTGCCGCAGCTACGGAAAAATCGACAAGGCCGTCGACTTTTTCTACCTCGCCGTGCAGATCAACAACCCGCACGCCAACCCGGACTTCCGCGGGCTGGTGACGGTGGACAAGGATTCCGATGAGGCGGCCGAGCTGGCGGCCCTCACCGCCCAGATCCTTCGACCCGATGATGCCCACCACCCGACCTTCAAAAGCGCCCGCGACATTTTCAACGGCATCCTCGAAATCGAACGCAAACTCACCAAGGGAAAATGATGCCCGCTACCCGCCTGCTCATCGCCACCACCAACGCCGGAAAAATTCGCGAGATTTCCCACGAGCTCGAGGCCGCGGGTCTGCTCGATCGCTTCACGCCGATAGGCCTGAAGGACCTGCCGCAACAGCCCGAGGATTGCATCGAGGACCGCCCCACCTTCATCGGAAACGCCACCAAAAAAGCCCAGCACTACGCCCGCGCGGCCGGCTGCCTGGCGCTGGCCGATGATTCCGGCTTGTGCGTCGATGCCCTCGATGGCGCGCCCGGTGTTTATTCCGCCCGCTACGCTGGCGTCAGTGGCCACGGCGCCGATGCCGCCAACAACGAAAAGCTCCTCCGCGAACTCGCAAACGTGCCCGACGCCGAGCGCTCCGCCCGCTTCGTCTGCGCCATGGCTTTGGCCATGCCCGGCGCGGACCTCGCCGTGTGCCTGGATGAGGTGGAAGGTGTCCTGCTTCACGCGCCCCGCGGCATGGGTGGCTTCGGCTATGACCCGCTCTTCTACTTTCCTGAATTCGACAAAACGACTGCCGAGCTCGACATGGCCACGAAATCCTCCATCTCCCATCGTGGCAAAGCCCTCCGCCGCATGATCGCCTGGATGCGCGACAACCACCAGTCGCTCGAACACCTGCAGGGATAACCTTCCGGCATGCGGACAGGCGTGCCGATACACGCGCCTCCCGCCGACTACTGCGGATAATCCGTCCCCAACCCCACCGCCCGCCATGCGTCCATCTCCTTCCGCAGCGCCTCCAGCTTGGCCGTCGTTCGCTGATACGCCAGCTTCCCCAGCACCAGGTGCAGCGGCGGTTTCCCGCTCACCACCGCGTCCACGATCGCTTGCGCCGCACGTACCGGATCGCCCGCCTGCGCCCCATGATTCGTCTGCTGGTACTGGCGCGTCTGGCCCGCCGTCGCCTGGTACTCCGGCATCTCCTTCTGCGCCATCGCCAGCGAACCGCCCAGAAAATCCGTCCGAAACGGTCCCGGCTCCACGATCATCACCTGGATCCCCAGCGGCCCTGCCTCCGCCGCCAGCGCCTCCGACAACCCCTCCACCGCAAACTTCGTCGCGTTGTAAATGCCCCACCCTGGCAACCCCACCAGCCCGCCCACGGAAGAAAGATTGACCACCACCCCGCCTTTCTGCTTCCGCATGATCGGCAGCACCGCCTTGGTCAGCCGCAACAGCCCAAACACGTTGAGCTCAAAAACCTTCGCGATCTCCTCCTCGCTCACTTCCTCCAGCGCGCCGAGCATCCCATGCCCCGCATTGTTGATCAACACGTCGATCGCGCCGAAACGCGCCACCACCCGGTCCACCACCGCGGCGATGTCCGCGGTATCCCCCAGATTCAGCGGCGTGGCGAACAGCCGCTCGCCCGCATGGGGAAACTGAGCAGTGACGTTCTCCGGCTGCCGCGAAGTCGCAACCACAGAATCCCCCCGGTCCAGCGCAATCTTCACCAGCTCCCGCCCAAATCCCTGCGAGGTCCCCGTCACCATCCACACCCGCTGGCCCGATGCTGTCGCCATCTCAATCCCTTTCACATGGACCCCGTCCCGTGCGCTCATCTTAGCCCTCCATTCCCGCCGCCGACGAAATCCTCACCCTCGCAAAAAAGAAAGAAGGCCGACCTTTCGGCCGGCCCTCTTCATCGCTTGAATCACGAATCACTGACCCGTGGCCACTGGCCGCTGGTCAAGAACCATTTCACTTGATGAACAGCATCTCGCGATACGTCGGCAGCGGCCAGAGATCGTCGGCCACGATCGTCTCCAGCTTGTCGGACAAGGTGCGTACCGCCAGCATCGCCGGAATGATGCCTTCCTTGGAGTGCTTGGCGTGCGCCAGCGCGTCGCCGTCTGCGCCATGCTCGGTCGCATGCACCAGCGCCGCGATCTTCTTCTGCAGGTCGCTGATGGTCTTCGACAGATCCGAGAGCAACTGCTCCTGCTCACCCAGCGCCCCGACATTGATGCCGGCAGCCTTGGCGGCGGCCAGCGAATGGGCCACTTCGCCCTGGTAGCGGATCGCCGCGGGCAGGATCATCGTCTTGGCCATCGACGCCGTCAGCTGCGCTTCGATGTTCACCGTCTTCTTGTAGTTTTCCAGGTAGATCTCATAGCGCGAGTGCAGTTCCCGCTCGTTGAGGACCTTGTACTTGCCGAAGAGCTCGATCGCTTCCTTGCTGATCAGCGACGGAACCGAGTCGGTCGTCGACTTGAAGTTCGGAAGGCCGCGCTTCTCGGCTTCGGCATGCCACGCTTCGGAGTAGCCGTCGCCGTTGAACACGACCCGCTTGTGCTGCTTGATGATCTCCGAGAGAACCGCCTGCAGCGACTTGTTGAAGTCCTTGCCGCTCTTGGCGTCCGCCTCCAGCTTGCTCGAGACGTAATCCAGCGACTCCGCCACGATCGTGTTGAGCACCGTGTTGGGGCCGGCGATCGACTGGCCCGACGACACCGCGCGGAACTCGAACTTGTTGCCCGTGAAGGCGAACGGCGAGGTCCGGTTGCGGTCGCCGGCGTCACGCGGAAGCTTCGGCAGAACGCTCGTGCCCAGCTCCATGAAGCCGCCCTGCTTGGTCGACGAAGGCGTCCCCTTCTCCAACTGCTCGATGATGTCGTTGAGCTGGTCGCCCAGGTACACCGAGATGATCGCCGGCGGGGCTTCGTTGGCCCCCAAGCGGTGGTCGTTGCCTGCGGAGGCAACCGCCACGCGGAGCAGACCGGCATACTTGTCGACCGCACGGATCACCGCCGCCACAAACGTCAGGAACTGCGCGTTCTCGTGCGGCGTCGAGCCGGGGTTGAGAAGGTTCTCGCCCTCGGCGGTGGCCAGCGACCAGTTGTTGTGCTTGCCCGAACCGTTCACGCCCGCAAACGGCTTCTCGTGCAGGAGGCAGGCGAGACCGTACTTGTCGGCCACGCGGCGAAGGGTCTCCATCGTCAGCATCTGGTGGTCATGGGCGAGGTTCGAGTTCTCGAAAATCGGCGCGATCTCGTACTGCGCCGGCGCCACTTCGTTGTGCCGGGTCTTCACCGGCACGCCCAGCTTGTAGAGCTCATGCTCCGCTTCCAGCATGCACGCCAGCACGCGCTCCGGAATCGATCCGAAATAGTGGTCTTCCATTTCCTGCCCCTTGGGCGGCTTGGCGCCAAAGAGCGTGCGGCCGGCGTTGACCAGGTCGGGCCGGGCGTAGAAGAAATTTTTATCGATCAGGAAGTATTCCTGCTCCGCCCCGACCGTGGAGAACACCTTCTCCGAATCCTTGCCGAACAGCTTGAGCAGGCGGATGGCTGCGTTCGACACCGCTTCCATCGAGCGGAGCAGCGGGGTCTTCTTGTCCAGCGCTTCGCCGGTCCACGAGACAAAGGCCGTCGGAATCACCAGCACGGTGCCGTTGGGATTTTCGAGGATGTAGGCCGGCGAGGTCGGATCCCACGCGGTGTAGCCGCGGGCTTCAAAGGTCGCCCGCAGGCCGCCCGACGGAAACGAAGAGGCGTCGGGTTCGCCCTGGACCAGTTCCTTGCCGGAGAATTCCAGGATCGCCGTGCCGTCGCCGGTGGGCGACAGGAACGAGTCATGCTTCTCCGCCGTGATGCCGGTCATCGGATAGAAAATGTGGGTGTAGTGCGTGGCGCCCTTGTCGATCGCCCAATCCTTCATCGCGATGGCCACCGCGTCGGCGATCGCCGGGTCGAGGGTCGTGCCCTTCTTGATGGTCTGCTGCAGCTTCTTGAACACCGCCTTGGGGAGCCGTTCGCGCTGCACTTCCTCGCTGAACACGTTCGAGGCATACAGGTCCTTCACCGGCGTGGTGTTGAAGTTCACCCGGTTGGCCACGGACTTGAAACTGGTGAGCGCGGCAATCGCGGCGCTGCGGGCATTAGTGGAA
>JBEHXY010000266.1:0-5936 GCA_048498455.1 Planctomycetota bacterium
GGGACGAAGCGGCAGGGGAAGAGGGGGGTTCGGGTGAGGGTGTAGTGGTGGCGGGTAATGCGCATGAGGGTTTCGTTGGTGGAGGTGGGGTCTTCGAGGGGGATGAGGAGGATGCCGTCATTGGGGGAGAGTTGTCGGAGGAGGGGCGGGGGGACGTCGGGGGCGGCGGCGGTGACGAGGATGCGGTCGAAGGCGGGGGGGCTGTCGGGGTTTTCCCAGAGGTGGTCGGGCCAGCCGCTGGAGCCGTCGCCGGTGAAGTAGGAGATGTTGGTGTAGCCCATGTTGAGGAGGCGGCGGTGGGCGGAGGCGGCGAGGGCAGGGACGCGTTCGATGGTGAAGACGTGCCCGTTGGGACCGACGAGGTGTGCGAGGATGGCGGTCTGGTAGCCGGTGCCGGTGCCGAGCTCGAGGATGCGGTGGCCGGGCTTGGGGGCGAGTTCCTGGGTCATGACGGCGACCATGTAGGGCTGGGAGATGGTTTGTCCGTCGGAGGAGGGGAGGGCTTCGTCGGCATAAGCTTTGTTGGCGAATTCGTGGGAGACGAAGAGGTGGCGGGGGACTTCGTTCATGGCGTCGAGGACGGAGCGGAGGACGATTCCGCGGCGGCGGAGGTCGAACTCGAGCATGTGCTGGCGGGCGGCGTCGTGAGGATCGGTGGTGGACATGTGGACCTCGGCGAGCGAGTTGTTCATTATAGCGAGGAGGGAGAATGACGAATGACGAATGACGAAGCATGAATGACGAATGTTCGAATGACAGGCGGGTTGGTTTCGTGATGAGCGGCTTTTCGACGAGCGATGTGATGGCGTGGGATCGGGAGTTTTTGTGGCATCCGTTTACGCCGATGAAGGCGTGGTGCGAGGAGAAGGAAATCGTGGTGATTGAGCGGGGGGAAGGGGAATTTTTGATCGATATGGAGGGGCGGCGGTATATCGATGGGACGAGCTCGATCTGGTGCAACGTGCATGGGCACTGTGTGCCGGAGCTGGACGCGGCGGTGCGGGAGCAATTGGGGAAGATTGCGCACACGACCTTGCTGGGGCTGGCGAACGTGCCTTCCGCGGTGCTGGGGAAGCGGCTGGTGGAATTGGCGCGCGGGCGCGGGTTGGGGCTGGACAAGGTGTTTTATTCGGATGACGGGAGCACGGCCGTAGAGGTGGCGTGCAAGATGGCGTTTTCGATGTGGAGGATGAAGAAGTCGGAAGTTGGAAGTTGGAAGAAGGAAGGGGGCGGGCGGTTTCTGGCGCTTTCGGGGGCGTATCACGGGGACACGGTGGGGGCGGTGAGTGTGGGGGGGATCGGGGCGTTTCATGAGGCGTTTCGGGGGTTGTGTTTTGCGGCCGATTTTGTGGAGCCGCCGCGGCGGGAGGAGGAGGTGGCGGAGGCGCTGGAGAAGGTGCGCGGGTTTTTGGAGCGGGGGGATTGTGCGGGGATTGTGATTGAGCCGATCGTGCAGGGGGCGGGCGGGATGGTGGTGCAGGCGAAGGGGTTTTTGCGCGGGGTGCGCAGGCTGGCGGATGAGTTTGGGGTGCTGCTGATCGCCGATGAGGTAATGACGGGGTTTGGGCGGACGGGGAAGATGTTCGCGTGCGAGCATGAGGGGGTGACACCGGATTTGATGTGCTTGTCGAAGGGGCTGACGGCGGGGTACATGCCGCTGGGGGTGACGCTGACGACGAAGCGGGTGTTTGATGCGTTTTATGCGGATCCCCGGGAGGGGAAGACGTTTTTCCACGGACATACGTTTACGGGGCATCCACTGGCGTGTGCGGTGGCGGTGGCGTCGCTGGATTTGTTTGAGCAGCGGGGATTGATGGGGCATGTGGAGCGGATGGGGGCGATCATGGCGGAGGTGCTGGAGGGGGTGCGGGGGAGGCCCTTCGTGCGGGATGTGCGGTATGTGGGGATGATCGGGGCGATTGAGCTGGGGGATGAAAAGGGGGCGGCGTTTCCGTACCAGTGGCGGGTGGGCGGGGAGATTTGCCGGCGGATGCGGGCGCTGGGGCTGATGATGCGGCCGCTGGGGGATGTGGTGGTGGTGATGCCGCCGCTGGCGATTGGGGAAGAAAGTTTTAGGCGGTTGCTGGCGGGCGTGGTAGAGTCGGTGGGGTGGGTGAAGGACGTGGTGGACCAGAAAGCGCGCGAGGTGGCTGTATGAGCCAGGGACTGCCTGAGCCGCTTGCTCCGTACCCGGAATTTCATCCGGACCATCCGCGGACGCGTCTGCGGCCGTTCCGGGGGCCGGGGCTGTTTATCACGGGCACGGGGACGGACGTGGGCAAGACGACGGTGACGGCGGCATTGGCGGGAGCGCTGCGGCGGATGCATGTGCGGGTGGGGATCTGCAAGGCGGTGGCGTCGGGGTGTCCGAAAGATCCGGATCGCGCGAACCATCCCAACGATATTTTGACGGACGATGATTTTCTGGCGCCGGATGCGGCGACGGCTGCGTATGCGGCGGGGCTGGATCCGACGGATCCGTCGATCCTGCCGTTCATCGCGCCGGTGCGGTATGGGGCGCCGGTGTCGCCGCGGCTGGCGGCGGAGGTGGAGGGGCGGGCGACGGACTGGGGGCGTGTGGCGGCGGCGTTGGACTGGTGGCAGGAGAATTGCGATGTGCTGCTGGTGGAGGGGGCGGGCGGCTGGTATGTGCCGCTGGATCAGCATGATTTCATGGTGGCGGATCTGGCGGGGGCGTTGCGGCTGCCGGTGGTGGTGGTGACGAACGCGGAGATGGGGACGATCAATGCGACGCTGCTGACGGTGCATGCGGTGCGGGATCGGAACCTGGCGGTGGCGGGGATGGTGATCAACCAGGTGCCACCGGAGGGGCGGCGGGATTTGGCGGTGGAGAGCAATTTGCGGGAGTTGCCACGGATCACGGGGGTGCTGGTGCGGGGGGTGCTGCCGCGGAGCGTGGGAGGGATGGGGACGCGGGTGTCGGAGGTGCTGGTGGATCGGATGGTGCCCTTTGCGCGGGAGTGGTGGGAGATGGTGGGGGGGCGGTGAGGAATTCAGAATTCAGAATTTTGAATTCAGAAGTGGGGGAGGTGTTGTCTTGAAGTTTCAAAAACAATTGAAGGATGATAGAATGGGGGGAGTCATTGTTTGGGTGCGAGGTTGTTTATGACGGTGCTGGCGGATGGTGGTGTTGGTGGGGGGGTAATGGTGGAGGATGGGCGGGTGGCAGCGCTGGATGTTGGCGGGTTTGGGGATGAGCGGCTGCGGGTGGTGGGGGAGAAGGTGCTGGCGGGGCGGCCGCTGGATGTGGCGGACGGGATGGCGCTGTTTGAGACACGGGATATTTTTTCGCTGGGGGAACTGGCGAACTTTGTTCGCCGGCGGCGGCATGGGAATCGGGCGTACTACAACATCAACCGGCACATCAATTATTCGAACATCTGCGCGCTCTCCTGCAAGTTCTGCGAGTTTCACCGGAAGCGGGGGGAGGCGGGAGCGTACGAGTTTTCGCACGAGGACGTGTATCGGATGGCGGGGGAGGCCGTTGAGAGCGGGGCGACGGAGGTGCATGTCGTCGGGGGGCTGCATCCATGGCTGCCGTTTGAGTGGTATTTGGAGATGTTGCGGGGGCTCAAGGCACGCTATCCGCGGCTGCATGTGAAGGCGTTTACGGCGATCGAGATCAACCACTTCACGAAGATCAGCAAACTTTCGACGCGGGAGGTGCTGATGGCGCTGCGCGAGGCGGGGCTGGGGTCGATGCCAGGCGGCGGGGCGGAGGTGTTCGACGATCGGGTGCACGATGAGGTGTTCAAAGGGAAGTTGCGGGCGGATGGGTGGATGGAGGTGCATCGGACGGCGCACGAGTTGGGGATCCGGACGAACGCGACGATTTTGTATGGGCATGTGGAGACGCGGGAGGAGCGGGTGCGGCATTTGATCGCGCTGCGGGAGTTGCAGCGGGAGGCGCCGGGATTTCAGTGCATCATTCCGCTGAGCTTCATTCCCGAGGGGAGCGAGCTGGGGCATCTGCCGGGGAACACGGGGCTGGAGGATTTGAAGATGCTGGCGATCAGCCGGCTGATGCTGGACAACTTCGATCATGTGAAGGCGTTCTGGATCATGCAGAGCATGAAGCTGAGCCAGGTGAGCTTGAACTGGGGGGTGGATGACCTGGATGGGACGGTGGTGTGGTATGACATCACGAAGCGGGAGGGCGGGGCGGGCAATCGGCACCAGGAGATGACGGTGGACACGATCCGGCGGCTGGTGGTGGAGGCGGGGTTTGTGCCGGTGGAGCGGGACACCTTGTATCGGCGGGTGGTGCGGGATCAGGGCGACTGGGCGAAGGGGTGGCGGGTGGAGGAGGAGGGTCGGCAAAAGTAACAGGAGGGTAAGGATTTGCCGATGGGTTTTTTGGGCGGGTGGCTGGGTATACTGGTCCTGCTGACGGGGGGCGTGGGGCAGCGTTGTGCAGGAGTGAGATGGTGAAGCCGCGTGCGCCGATTGTGTCGATCAAGCGGGGGGAGGAGAAGCGTCATTCGCGTTGGCCGCTGATTTTGATCGGCATTGGGAAGCTGCTCAAGGCGGTGGCGCTGATCGTGGTGAGCTTCTACATTTTGAAGCTGATTCGGCCGGAGGTGCATGAGCATTGGGAGGCGGTGCTGGACGATTGGCGCGACGACCCGCACAATCACATTTTGTTTGGCGCGTTGCAGAAGCTGCTGTCGGTGACGGCGACGCAGTTGAAGCTGCTGCGGGTGGGAACGCTGGTGTACGCGGGGTTGTATGGGACGGAGGGCATCGGGCTGCTGTTCGACAAGCCGTGGGCGGAGTGGATGACGGTGATCACGACCGCGGGGTTCATCCCGTGGGAGCTGTACGAGCTGTTTGAGCATGCGACGACGGGGAAGGCGGGGTTGCTGATTTTCAACATTCTGGCGCTGGTGTATTTGTGCTTCCGGCTGCGGTGGCGCGGGCAGGTGAAGCGGGCGGCGAAGCACGAGGCGGCGGGGGCTGCGGCGCAACCTTCGGCGGCCAGCGGTGTTGCGGTCTAAGCGGCGGCGACGGGCGGGGGCGGCGCACCCGGGTGCAGGCTGAATTTGCTTGAAAGCGGGGACGCTCGCCGGCAACGTATCTGTGGCGGGCGCGGGGATGGGATCAACCGACGGGAGGGTCGTTGGCGACCGGGCAAACCCAAGGCGCGGCGGGCGGGGCGGGGGCGAGTGGTGGTGCGCCGGCGCCGCAGCGGAGCAGCGCGCCCACATGGCAGGCGGTGCGGGTGGAGGATCCTGGTCCGCTACCGGCGGACCCGCGAGAGGCGCTGGCGATGCATGGACCGTGGCTGCGGGCGGTGGCGATTGCCCGGCTGCGCGGCCTGGAAGGGGCGGACGATGTGATGCAGGACGTGGCGATGGCCGCGATCCGCAACTGGGAGACGCTGCGGACGGCGGCCAACGCCAAGCCGTGGCTGTACCGCCTGACGGTGCGTGCGGCCCTGATGCACCGGCGGACGCTGGGGCGGGCACGGAAGCGCATCAAGGAGGCGATGGACACTTACACGGCGCGGCACGGACTGACGGAAGCGACGCCGCGGCGTCCGGAGATGGGCGCGGGGGACATGGTCAAGGATGGCGATCCGCTGGGATCGCTGCTGTCCTCGGAACGACACAGCCAGCTTCGGGTGGCGATTGCGAAGCTGCCGGTGAAGGATGTGGAAATGCTGCTGCTCAAGCACGTGGATGATTGCAGCTACCAGGAAATCGCGCGGCGGCTGGGGGTGACGGCGGGGGTGGTGCAGATGCGTCTTTTTCGCGCGCGGCAGAAGCTGCGTGAGATTCTCTTGCAGCAGTATCCGGAGTGAACACCATGCGGATGCAACCGACGAACTCAGGGGCGGGCAGCGGGGGAGGCGGCGCGGCGGAAGCCGACGCGTTCCTGCAGTTGCCGCTGGATTTGCAGCTGGATCTGCTGGT
>JBEHXY010000267.1:0-5901 GCA_048498455.1 Planctomycetota bacterium
CTGGCCGAGGCACGGCGGATGCCGATCCTGGGGATATGCCTGGGCTGCCAGGTGATGAACGTGGCGCGGGGCGGGACGCTTCACCAGCATCTGCCGGATGTGCCGGCGAAGGAGCAATTGCTCAAGCATTCCAGGGCGGGCGACCGCAGCAACGCGCACGGCGTGCGGGTGGATGAGGGAACGCTGCTGGCGCGGGTGGTGGGGGAAACGGTCGACTGCAACTCGCGGCACCACCAGGCGATCGACCGGGTGGGCAACGGACTGGTGGTCAGCGCCCGAGCCCCGGACGGGGTGGTGGAGGCGGTGGAGGATCCGAGCTATCCCTTCTGGATGGCGGTGCAGTGGCATCCGGAGAACCTCGCAGGCAGCCCGCATGCGCGGCTGTTTGAGGGGCTGGTGAAAGCGGCGGCTGCGTTCCGCCAGCAAACCGCCGAAGGGCCGGGACGATAACGGTTTCGCCAGGTCGTGGACCGGCCCGCGTTGCTCCGATAGAGTCATGCGGACTTTGGAGCAGACGCATGGCCTTTGACTTCCGGACGGTTTTCGGGCGAGCCCTTCCCTACGGTGCTTATCTCGAACGTTACGCCACGCCTGACCAGCGCGCACGCTGGGCCGGTGTTTATGACGCTTCGCGCCTGACGGATGAGCAGCAGGCGCTGATCGCCTCTTTCCGACGCAAGATGTACGTGTTGTGCATGGCCGGGGCGTGGTGCGGCGATTGTGTCAACGCGTGTCCGCTGTTCCAGCGGATTGCGGAGGCGCGGCCCGATGTCATCGACCTGCGGTTCGTCAATCGCATCCAGCAGTTTGATCCCACGCGCAACGGCGGGGCGTCGGTTCCGCGGCCGGGGACGGTGGATGACCCGGAGGACATTCGCTCGCGGCCGATCGGGAAGATCCTTGTAAAATGGGGCATCCTGACGCCGGAGCGGATGGACAAGGCGCTGCTGACGCAGGAGGAGCGCAAGGCGCAGGGGCTGAACGTGCGCATCGGCGATGTGCTGACGGAGGCGGGGGCTATCACGGCGGAACAGCGCGATCGTGCGCTGGCGGCGCAGGGGGGCTATGAAAGCGTGGAATCGTGGGACGTGGCGGTGGCCAAGGAGCTGATGATTTGCGGCGCCCCGCGCGTGCCGATGCTGGTGTTTCTGTCGGAAGACTGGATGGAGTGCGAACGCTATGGGGAGCGGACGCTGGCGACTTACCGGGAGAAGGCCCGCAAGCAACTTGCGGCCATCCAGGGTGCGTCGTGTCCGACGGGGCTGTTCCTCCCCCCCACCGAACTGCTGGCCGCGAACCTGGCCGAGTGGCTGGGGCATTTTGAACGGGTGCAGTGGATGCTGCTGACAAGTCCGCGGCTGATGAAAGTCCACGGCGAGGTGTGAGCCGCCTGGGTTGTTCCGGGGCAATTTGGCGGCGCATCATTTAAGGCGAGCGCGGACCCAGCAGTTTTTCGATGTCCAGGTCGTCGATGTCGTCGTTGCCGCTGGGGCGGGGTTGGGGAAGCTCCGGCTTGGGCGCGTTGATGCCGAATTCCTTGAGCCAGTGCTCGGTTTCGCCGCTGGTCGGAGAGCCGCTGATCTTTTTCGGGGGAAGGGCGCCGGGCGCGCGGGGGTTGCCGGTGAAGAGGAAGACGAGGAAAGCATCGCAGCTCATGGCGCTGGCGAAGTTCCGCCGGGCGTGGAGGGCGACGGCCCGGTCGTCGGTGACGACCGTGATTTTCTTGCGATGGGTGGCGCGTTCGACCATCTGGCCGATGACTTTGTCGGCGGAGATGCCAGCGCCGGAATAGACGAGCGTCACGCCGGGGAATTCGTTGGGGGAGGGCTCATCGGGTTTGGCGCGGCCGTCGAGGACGAGGGTGGCCTTGATGGTGGTGGTGGCGGCGGCGAGAAACTGGCACAGGGCCGCCACGGAGGTGGGCGCTGGCCCGCCGCGGAGCGCCGCGGCGTGCAGCAGGTTGTAGGTGTCGATGAGGTACATGGTCGGGCCTCCCGCCGGCGCTATGGCGCGGGGACTTCCTCGGCGGATTTCATGGCGTCGGAGATGGTGTCATCCTCCGCCTGTGGATCCGCTTCGACCACGTCGTCGGGCTCGAAGGTGGGGCCGGTCCAGGTCTTGCCGCCGTCGGTGGTCGCATAATGGTAGTAGCCGTGGCCGAGGTTGTCGGTATCGTCGTCGAGGTGCATCGAGAGCCGCCCGGCGCCGTTTTTGGCCATGACGAAACCGGCAAATTCGGCGGCATTGGTGGGCTTCTTGACGGCGGAGAGCGTCTGCCAGTTGAGCCCGGCGTCGGTGGAATGCCAGACCGTGAGCTGCCAGGCGCGCGATGCCGAGGCATCATCCATCCATGCGAAGAGCTCGTGGCGCGCGGGCGAGGCGGCGGCATGGACCCATTCGCGCTGGCCGGGCGATGCCCCGGCGGCCGGCAGTTCGCAGGCCCGCCAGGTGGCGCCGATTTTTTTGAGCAGCACAGGCGACGCGAGATTCTGCTGCTCGTTGCGGATGACGGCGAAAATCACGGGCGAGTCCACCTCGGGCGGGGTGAGGGCGAACTGCGGATGGATCATGGGCTGGATCTTCACCTGCGCCATGTCGGGGCCGCTGGCCAGGGAGAAAGTCTGGAGGGTGACGGGCGCGTTGGCAGAGGGGGCCTCTGTTTTGGGGACCGTTCCAGCGGCGGCCGGGGGCGCGTCCTGGTGGTCGCACGCAGCGAGCGTTCCCGCCAGCAGCAGGCACATCACCAGAGGACTCGTCGCCAGATGACTCGAAAACCTTCGCATGGTCACGCCGTCCGCTGACTGTCAAAGATGACCGGACGGCGTGCGTTCGCGCCGCACCTGGCCGTCGAAAACCACCCGTCCGCCGACGATCGTGTAGCGCACCTTGCCGGTGACGTTCCAACCTTCGAAGGGGGTGTTGCGCGATTTGGATTCAAACTGCCGAGCGTCGATCGTCCAGGCCGCGCGGGGATCGAAAACGGTCACGTCGGCGCTGGATCCTTTTTGGAGCGTGCCCTTGCCGGCGAGCCCCATGACCCTCGCCGGCGCGGTCGACATTTTCTCGACGAGTTGCATCCAGGTGAGGTGCTTGGGTTCGACGAGCGCCTTGGCGTAAAGGGACAGGGCGGTCTCGAGGCCGAGGATGCCGAAGGGGGCCTTGTCGAATTCGAGGTCTTTTTCCTCGCGCGTGTGCGGGGCGTGATCGGTGGCCAGGCAGTCGATGGTGCCGTCGACCACGCCGCGGATACAGGCCTCGACATCCGCCTGGGAGCGCAGCGGGGGGTTCATCTTGGTGCAGGAATCGTAGCCGCCATTGAGAGTCGCACAGAGTTCATCGGTCAGCAGCAGGTGATGGGGGGCGACTTCCGCGGTGACCGTCTGGCCGTTCTTCTTGGCGTTGCGCACAAGATCGACGGCGCCGGCGGTGGAAATATGCTGCACGTGATAGCGGGCGCCGATGCGGCCGTTGAGCAGCAGATCGCGCGCGATCATGAGCTCTTCGGCGACCGGTGGCAATCCGCCGAGCCCGAGCTTCACCGCGGTGGGGCCGGCGTTCATCGGCCCGCCGGAAAGGGTGGGCTCTTCACAGTGCTGCGTGAGGATGCTGCCGAGCATCTTTACGTATTGCAGGGCCTTGAGCATCACCGCCGCGGAACCCACGCCGACGCCGTCATCGGAAAAGCCGACGGCGCCCGCGGCGTGCATCAGCGCCATCTCGGCGAGCTCCGCCCCCTTGCGTCCCTTGGTGATCGCCCCGATGGGCAGCACGTGGCACAGGTTCGATTCCCGGGCCTTGGTGTAGACGAACTCGATCTGCGTCTCATCATCGAGCGCGGGGACGGTGTTGGGCATGCAGCAGATCGTGGTGAACCCCCCCGCCACAGCCGCCGCGGAACCGGTGGCGATGGTCTCCTTGGCTTCCTGCCCCGGCTCGCGCAGGTGCACGTGAATGTCGATCAGGCCGGGGGTGATCAGCAGCCCGGCGCAGTCGATCACCCGCGCATCGGGGGCCTGGCCCTTGAGGCCGGTTCCCATATCCGCGACCTTGCCGTCGACGATCAACAGTTCGCCGGCGGCCTGGAGGTTCTGCGAGGGGTCGAGAAGCGTGCCGTTGGTGAGCAGGGTCTGGTTCATAGCGGGGAGAGTATAAGGGGCGGCACGACGAGGGGAAACGACGCCATTTTTGCGGGGATCACCCGACGTCGCGGAACTGGTTTTCGTAGAGTTTGCGGTAAGGCAGGCAGGTGTCGATCAGCTGGTTGTGGGTGCCGATGCCGGCGATCTTGCCCTTTTCCAGGACGATGATCATGTCGGCGGAGATCACGCTCTGGAAGCGGTGGGCGATCATGAAGACGGTGCGGTGGCGGGTGAAGTCGCGCAGGGCGAGGCTGATTTTGGTTTCGGAATCGGAATCGATCTGGCTCATCGCTTCATCGAGGATGAGGATGGTGGGGTCGTGCAGGATCGCGCGGGCGATGGCGATGCGCTGCTTCTGGCCGCCGGACAACCGCACGCCATGCTCGCCGACCTTGGTCTCGTAGCCTTCGGGAAGGTTGCGGATAAACTCGTCGGCATAGGAGCGGCGGGCGGCGTCGAGGACCTGCTCCTTCGTGGCGTGCCGCGTGCCATAGGCGATGTTGTTGAAGATCGTGTCGGCGAACAGCAGCGTGTCCTGGGTCACGAGGCCGATCTGCTTGCGAAGGGAGCGGAGCGAGACGGTCGAGGTATCGATGCCGTCGATGAGCACCTGTCCGGAGGTGGGCGTGTAGAGCCGCGGGAGAAGTTGCAGAAGGGTCGTTTTGCCCGAGCCATTGCCGCCGACAACGGCCACGTTCTGGCCGGATTTCACCGTGATCGAGACATGATCCAGGACGATTTCCTCGTGACCGGGGTAGGAAAAGACGATGTCGCGGAACTCGACGGAGCGCTGGTGCGGCGGAAGCTGCGGCAGCGAATGGGCGTAGTTGGGCTCCACGTCCATGTCGATCACTTCGAAGACGCGGGCGGCGGCGGCGTTGGTCTGCTGGATCTTGCCGTTGACGTCGGAGAGCTTGCGCATCGGCTCGAGCATGGCGACGAAACAGGCCAGCAGTGTGAAGAACTTGGTGGTGTCGACTTCGTGATGCAACACGAGGTAGGCGGCCCACATCATGGGGATGGAGGAGAGAATCACCGCCAGCGTTTCCACCGTGGGGCGGGACAGGCTGGAGTAATGCGAGAGGCGGTTCTGTTCCTTGAGCAGCTTTTTGTTGACGCGGGAGAAGCGGCGGCGTTCGTATCCTTCGCCGGAGTAGGCCTTGACCACGCGGGCGCCGATGAGCGTTTCGTTGATGACGGCGAGCATGTGCGACCAGTTTTCCAGCGTGCCGCGGGAAGCCCGGCGCATGCGCTTGGAGAACTTGCGGATGATGATGCCCAGCACCGGGACGGAGAGGACCACCAGCAGGCAGAGTTGCCAGTTGATGAAGATCGCGAGGAAGAAACAGGCGACCGCCTTGACCGGTTCCTGCACGGCCTTGCCCAGGGCCATGGACACGCCATCGGTGAGCGTGTTGGTGTCCTGCGTGAGGCGGCTCATGGCGTCGGAGGTGCCTTTGCGGGCGAAGTAGGAGACCGGCAACTGCACCACGCGGTCGTACATGCGGCGGCGGATGTCCATGACCACGCGGTTGGCCACGGACATGCCGAGGTACTGCTGGTAATAGCGGAACGCCGAGCCGACGAAGCACAGGAAGATGAAGAAGATGACGGTGTAAACGAGCCCCTGGAAGGGATCGTCCGGCAGCAGGTGCACCGAGTGCAGGATCGGCGGCATCCAGAAGGAGGGGGGCCCCGGCGTGACCGTGATGGTGACCGGCGGCGAGCCGCGGAGATCGGTGACGTCCATTTCGACGGGCTG
>JBEHXY010000268.1:0-5898 GCA_048498455.1 Planctomycetota bacterium
TGGCGGCGGGGCTGCTTAAGTAGACGGCGGCGAGGGCGATGTCTTGGGGGGTGCCGAGGCGGTGCATGGGGGTGCGGGAGAGGATTTTTTCGGCGCGGGCGGGGTCGTTGGCGAAGGCGGTTCGGGACATGGCGGTGTCGATCCAGCCGGGGGCGATCGCGTTGACGCGGACGTTGTGAGGAGAGAGTTCGACGGCGAGGGTTCGCACCAATCCCAGGCTGGCGCTCTTCGAGGAAGAGTAGGCGACGACGCCCGGGATGCCGAAGAGGGAGGCCATGGAGGCGATGAAGAGAATCGAGCCGCGTTTGGCGTCGACCATGGGTTGGGCGAAGGTGCGGGAAAGGGCGAAGGCGGCGGCGGTGTTGGTGAGGTGGATTTTGGCGAAGTCTTCGTCGGAGGTGTCGAGGGCGGGCTTTTTCATGTTGATGCCGGCGTTGTTGACGAGGATGGTGGGGGCGGCGCCGGCGGCGGCGATGGCGCGCGGAAGGAGGTCGGGGATGGAGGAGAGGTCGGTGGCGTCGTGGACGAGGGGGCGGGCGGTGCCGCCGGCGGCGGTGATTTCGGCGACGGCGTCGTGGAGGAGGTTTTCGCGGCGGCCGGTGAGCAGGACGGTGGCGCCGGCCTGGGCCATGGCGTGAGCGGTGGCGAGGCCGAGGCCGGAGGAGGCGCCGGTGATGAGGGCGATTTCGGATTGGAGGGAAAATGCGTCCATGTGGTAAATAGTAGTGGGTAATGGGTCACCGGGGAATGCCTCGTGTTGGAAAGGTTCCGGGGTGCTTATGCAATTCCTGGAGGGAGATCGGCGGATGGGATTGCGCGTGAAACGTTATGTGCTACTGGCAAGGGTTTCCTTGCTCGTTCTGCTGGGCCTTTTAGTGTGGCTGGGGTGTTTGTGGGTGAATCATTTGTGGGAAGAGGATCGGGCAGCAGGTGACGCCTATGTGCGCTCGCTGGCGACTACGCACCCGGCGCAGTGGCGAGTTTCGGGTGAAGAATGGGGTCGCCGCGTTGCGGCGCTTCAGGACGTGAAACTGGGTGACCGTCGTGAGGATGTGATCGCGCGCGTCGGGCCGCCGGAGAAGGATGTCGCCGGCTTCAGCGAATCGGTCCCACCGAAGATGATGGGGTGGACGGTGATGTACCGCTTTCTTCGGTATGAAAATGGCTTAGAGAACATGAAGTGGGACCAGTCGGTGCATTTGTTTTTTGGAACAGATGGGCGGCTACGATCCGTGCGGTCGAATGTGGAGGGTGTGAGGAATGCCAGGTAGCTCGCGGCGAGTCCTGGGATGGCCGGTGTCGGGGCGGAGCCCGGCCGGCTCCTGGCGTGAGGGTGGCGAGACCGAGGCCGGAGAGGCGCCGGTAATAAGGGCGATTTCGTTTTGCAGAGAGAAGGGGTTCATTTGGTAAATGGTCACCGGTAATTGGCAATTGGGGGAATGGCGGCGCAGGGCGCACCGGCGGCGGGCGGGGTCTTATGGCTGGAGTGGCGGGCCCAGGTACTTGCCGGTGAGCATCCATGTGGCGTGGCCGGCGGGGTCTTCGATGAAGGCGATGGTGGCGACGGGGGAGAGGTGCTCGTAAGTGAGAACGCGGTGGTGCTGGGCGGTGGGCGGGGAGCCGTTGGATTCGGGGTTCATGGTGATGCGGCCGGAGGGTTGGTCGCGGTCGGGTGGACCGAGGGAATCGATGGCTTGCTGGAGGGTGCGGAGGGGGTTCAAAATTTTGGAGAGGCGTTGCTGTTCGTCTAAGGGGATCTGGGCGAAAAGCAGGGGGCGTTTGGAGGTGGGGGCGGCGCCGCCGCAGAAGGGGCAATGGTAGAGCACGAGGGCGCCGGCCGCGCCGGGTGGACCGTGAGCCAGGTGGAACTCGTGGGTGAGGTCATCGAAACGGATGGGAATGTGGGGGTCATCGGCGTGGCGCTGAAGGGCGCCGCAGGTGCAGGGGGTGCTGGTGACGGAGGCGAAGGTGGGTTTTTCGGCCATAGGGCACCAGGTTGGATGACGAAGAAAGAGGATTGGTTGGGGAAAGGGGCGGGGCGGTTGGACGGGACGGGGTGGGGGCGGGGGCACATTCGACCCACCCCGTGGAAGGGGGCGAGGGGAGGCGGGTCAGTTGGTGGGCAGCGGGCGGTTTTCGCGGGCGAGGAGGTCGGTGTAGAGGGACTGGGCTTCGGGTTTGCCGCTTTTCTGCAGGTTGTGGGCGAGGGCGACGGAGTCGGCGGCGTAGAGGAGGCGGAGCAGCTTGATCGATTTTTTTTCGAGGGCGGTGTCCTGATCGTTGAGGGCGCCGAGCTGGGTGTCGAGCTGCTGGTAGGTTTGCCAGGGGCGGAGGGATTCGAGGTATTTGTGCATGGCGGGGGCTTCGGCGTTGAGGATTTTTTCGAACTCGGGGTGGAGCGGCACGGCGAGTTCGGGCCAGCGGGCGGCGAGGGCGGTGCGCAGCTGGTTGCGGGCGTTTTCGAACTGCCGATCGAGCTGGGTGTGCTGGCGGTCAAGGGCGGCGCGGTCTTTTTCGATCTGGGCGAGGAGCGTGCGGGCCTGGTCGGTGCGGTTGTCGCCGGTGAGTTCGAGGGTCTGGCTGAGACCTTCGAGGACGGCCTTGTGGAAGGGGTCGGCGGCGGCGAGGAGGTCGGGGTAGGCGGCGTCCTTGCCGAGGAGGCCGTTGCGCGAGTTGGCCGGGAGGGAGCTGTTGTCGCGGAGGAACTGATCGCTGGTGGTGATGGGGGTGTCGATGGTGTTGGAGGTGAGCACGACGAAGGCGAAGGCGTCGGCGAGCGAGGTCTGGTGGTCGCCATCGTAGTCGGGCCTGGCGATTTTTTTGCCGTCGCGGGTGATGCCCGACAAGGCGGCGAAGAAGCCGGTGGAGAATTCCTCGTAATCTTCGCGGTCGATGTCCGGGGTGCAGCCGGCGGCGGGGCGGTCGGCGGTGGAGGCGAAGAAACCGCAACGGGGTTGGCGGGCGAGGCCGTTCTTGGGATTGGCGTTGTCGTAGAGGACGTTGGCGAAACCGCCGGAGTGGCACTGCACCATGAGGAGGGTGACATCGGTGGTGGGGTCGAGCTTGTCGAGCTGTTTTTCAAAATCGGTGACGGTGACGTCGGGGGAATCCCAGAGGAGCAGGGTGGTGACGCGGGGGTCGGCCACGGGAGCGGCGCGGCGGCCGCCCCGTGCGCCGCGGCCTGCGGGCCCGCCGCCCATGCCGGACATGTTCATGTTGACGGTGCCGCCGTGGCCGGTGAAGTAGAAGACGAGGCGGGAATGGGGCGGGAGGTTTTTGCCGGTGGTGTCGAACCAGCGGGCGAGGGCATCCAGGGTGGCGGGGCCGGCGAGGCTGGGGATGGCGGCGGCGCGGAAGCGGATGTCGCGCTCGGCATCGGGGTTGAGGATGGCGGCGAGATCGTCGGTGAGTTCCTCGGCCGGGCTGCGGTTGACGTGAATCTGCACGGCGTGGGGCGACTGGCCGGCGTCGGCGAAGAATTCCTGGTGGGGCACCTTGGCCAGGCCGAGGACGGTGAGGGTGCGGCGGAAGTAGAGGACGTTTTGCTCGAGCGAGGTCTGGTTGGACTCGGGGTTGGGGCCGCCGGCGAAGGTGAGGAGGTGGGTGTCGGCACGGGCGGGGCTTGAGACAAGGAGACGGGAAGACAAAGAGACAAGGAGAGCGAGGAGGCGGATGGTGACGTGGCGGCGGGGCATGGGGGGCTCCCGAGAGGGGTGATGTCGCCAGCGTAGCGGGGGGCGAGGGAGGACGCCAGCGGTAGCGCGCGTGTGCGTAAAGGAATGGGGCACTATCATTTCTGGAACAGGATAATTTTAGGACAATGTTCGCATGGCAAAGTGGCCATGTTACGCATTGCGTCCAAACACGGCGATGAAAGTCGCTGCCAGCCGGTTCGGGATGTAGACTTCTCGGACAAAGTCTTTCGATGAGGCAGGGATGCTGGTGCTTGGGGCGTTTGGTGTGTTGGATTGGGGGGTCGTGGGGATTTATTTTGCGCTGGTGACGGCGGTGGGGCTGGTGGTTGGAAGGCGGCGGAAGGGGGAGGGCGAGCGGGAGTATTTTCTCGGCGGGCGGAGTTTGCCGACGTGGGCGGTGGCGGTGTCGCTGGTGGCGACGATGCTGTCGACGGCGACGTTCGTGGGCGTGCCGGATGCGGCCTTTGGCGGGGATTTGTCCTATTTGGGGTTGAGCGTGGGGGGGATCATCGCGGTGTTCGTGGTGGCGCTGCTGTTTGTGCCGCGGTTGTATGCGGCGGGGACGGTGACGATTTACGGATTTTTGGCGCAGCGCTATGGCGAGGGCGCGCGGGTGGCGGTGAGCTGCGCGTTCATCGTGGGGCGGATGCTGGCCTCGGGCGCGCGGCTGTTCCTGGCGGCGATTCCGCTGTGCCTGCTGCTGTTTGGTCCGCAGACGCCCTCGGTGGGGGAGCTCGTGGCCGCGATTTTGCTGATCGGGGTGGTGGGGACGGTGTACACGACGCAGGGGGGCGTGCGGGCGGTGGTGTGGGTGGATGTGATTCAGTTTGGGCTGGTGGTGGGGACCGCGCTGCTGACGATCGCGATCATTCTGCACAAGGTTCCGGCGTCGCTTTCGGAGATCGTGCAGGCGCTGGCGCACACGCCGGTGCCGCCGAATGGGTCGGTGGCGACGGCGCCTTCGAAGCTGCAACTGCTCGATTTTTCGACGGATTTGCGCAAGCCCTACACGGTGCTGGCGGCGGTGGTGGGGATCAGCTTCCTGAACACGGCGGCGTTCGGGACGGACCAGGACCTGGCGCAGCGATTCCTGATCACCAAAAGCGCCCGCGGCGGGGCGGTGTCGGTGATCGCGTCGCAGTTCATCGGCATGGCGGTGGTCTTTTTGTTTTTGTGCATCGGGCTGCTGCTGCACGTGTTTTACCAGCGGCCGGAGCTCTCGGGGGCGGTGCGCACGGCGACGGAAAACGGCCGAAGCGTGTATCCGTGGTTTTTGCTCAACGAGCTGCCGACGGGGCTGGCGGGTGCGGCGGTGGCGGGGTTTTTTGCGATCGCGCAGGGGAGTCTGGATTCGGCGATGAACGCGTTGGCGTCGAGCATCGTGGCGGATGTGGTGGGGCCGCTGCGGCGGAAAACTCAAAACTCAAAACTCAAAACTCAAAATCCTGCGGGGAGCGCGGGTGCGGAGACGGACGGCTTTCGTGCGCGGGACGGGGCCGTGCAGGAGGAGGAGGTCGGCGGGGAGGCATCGAAGCTGGTGGTGGCTTCGGTGGGGGCGGCGTTGTGTCTTTTCGCGATGGGGTGTGCGGCGGTGTATGACCCGAAGCACCGGAGCCTGCTGGATTTCGTGCAGGGCATCATGGCTTATGCACTCTCGGGAATGCTGGGGGTGTTCGCGGCGGCGCTGTTCACGCGGCGGGGGAATTCGGCGTCGGTGGCGGCGGGGCTGATCGTCGGGGCGGCGGCGGTCACGCTGATGCAGGATGCGGTGATGAGCTGGTGGACGCGGCATCTGCTGGGGTCAGCGATGACGTTGGCCTGGCCCTGGACGATGCCGATCGCGACGGTGCTGGCGTTTGCGGTGTGCGTGGTGCCTCCAGGGAAAGCGCCCCTCCGAGAAGGGTTGGGTGGGAAGCGGGGATTTGCTATGGTGGAGGGCTTGGATTGAAAGGTTGAGGTTCAGCATGGCCAGAGAGAAGCCGCGGTCGATGGCGTTGCCGCTGTCGGCGGTGCAGCCGGTGATCGATGAGAAGGTGTGGTATGGGCAGGGGCTGCGGTTTGAATGCACGCAGTGCGGGAACTGCTGCAGCGGCGGGCCGGGGTATGTGTGGCTGACCATTGACGACATGGAACGCATCGCCGATTACCTGAAGCTCGACTTCGAAGAATTCACGACGACCTATGTGCGGCGCATCGGCGACCG
>JBEHXY010000269.1:0-5850 GCA_048498455.1 Planctomycetota bacterium
CGCCATCCGCGCCGGCGACCGCGACGCCCTCTACCGCTGCCTCACCGCCGACCCCTCCCGATCCCCCACCATCCTCGACGGCGCCCTCGACTACCACCTTGCCCGCAACCGCCTCTACGCCGCCGCCGACAAACGCTTCGGCCCACCCGCGGCCGCACCCCTCCGCGCCGACCTCGTCACCATCGACATGGTCGGCGATCTCCTCGCCACCACCCAGGGCGATGCCGCCGCCGTCAAAATCGACGGCGACGACGCGCAGCTCAGCGTCGACATCCCCGCCACCTTCCTCAACCTGCTGCCCAACGATTTCCGCACCATCGTCGCCGCCTGGTCCAAGACCCCCATGCGCTTCAAAAAGAGTGGCAGCGAATGGAAATTCGACATCGACCACTCCATGCAGGCCCGCCTCTCCACCGGCCGCACCGACCTCGCCCCCGATGTCGAACGCCGCGACCATGCCGCCATCCTCAAGGACCTCGCCGCCACCACCGACGCCATCACCGCCGCCATCCCCACCGGCAACTTCCCCGCCGTCCGCGACCTCTCCGAGGCCCTCGCCGCCGCCACCGACGCCGTCCTCGAACGCCACCGCATGCACATCTTCGGCCTCGATATCCTCCCCTACCCCTCGACTCCCTGACCCCCACCCGCTCCCGGCTTCTCCCGCTCCACCCGCAAAAACGCCACCGGCAACCCCGTCCGCCCCTCCATCGCCAGGTCCGCCAGCACCTCCCCCATCACGCTCGCAAATTTGAACCCATGCCCGCTGAATCCCCCCGCAAACACCACCCCCTCCTCCGCCGCATCCACAAAAAAATGCCCGTCCGGCGAGTTCGTATACAGACACACCTTCATCCCCATCACCTCCCCATCCGCCAGCGGCACATGCGCCTTGAGCACCCGCCGCACCACCTTCAAATCCCCCGCCCGCTCCCCCCGGTCCACCGTCGACGCCGCGCACACCTCCCCCGGAAAATGATGCGACACCTTCAACCCCACCGGCCCTCCTTCCCAGCCCCCCTCCGCGCCGCTCGTCATCGGCGGCCCATACACCAGCCCTCCCTCCTCCACCTCCATGCACCAGCTCGGAAATACCCCCTTCTCAAACCGCTCCGCCTCCCGCGGCCACACCCACCCCATCACCTGCCGCGTCACCACCACCTTCCCCTGCACCTTCGCCACCAGCTCCCCTATCCACGGCCCCGCCGTCACCACCACCCGGCCACACCGGTACCGCCCTCTATCGGTTCGCACCACAAACCCGCCACCCTCCCGCTCCCATCCCACCACCCGCTCCCGCGCCTGGATCACCGCCCCGCGCTTCATCGCTCCCACCGCAAACCCCGCCACCGCCCGCTCCGGCCGCAGAAATCCCGCCCCCTCCTCATAAATCCCCTCCATCCCCTCCAGCCGCTCAAACACGCCCCACCGCTTCCCAATCTCCGCCGCGCTCAACACCTCGTGCGCCAACCCGTGCGCCCGCGCGCTCCGCACACTCCCCTCCACCAGCTCGCACCCCACCTTCCCCATGTAAAGCCCACCCGTCACCTCCAGCACCCGCACTCCCTCCTCCCGCTCCAACGCTCGCCACCCCTCATACGCCCGCACAAGCAGCGGCACATAGTCCGGATGCTCGTAGTACGCCAGCCGTATCAACCGCGACTGTCCATGCGACGACCCCGCCCCGTGAGGCACATCGAATTGCTCGATCCCCAACACCCGCACCCCCCGCCGCGCCAGCGCCCACAGCGCCGCGCTCCCCATCGCCCCCACCCCGATCACGATCACCTCAAACGTTTCCATCGCCCTATCCTACTGCTCTGCCGGTGCCACGGGGTACCCATTCCCGCTGTTCGGCTTTGCTTAATGTCGCGCTATGAAAGACGTCATACATAACCTCCGCTTACTTTTAGCAACAGGAGGAATCGATACCCACCACTGTGTTTTGTCGTCGCGTTGGCTTCTTCATTAGCCACTTAAACGCTGCGATGTCCAAGCCCCATCAACCGCCGCCGCCACCGGTGCAGCCGCCACTTCCACCCCTTTGCCAAAGGGCTCCACACCCGCGCCGCCGCACCCCACACCCCGCTCCCGTACCGCCGCCGCCACCGCTCATAATCCGCCGGTAAATCAAAATCCTCCGTGAAATCATCGATCACCGTCATCCCCTCCAGCCGCCCGTCGAACATCCGCTCGTAGACCGCCCACCCCCCGCCATTGGTCACCCGCCCCGCCAGCAGATCCTCCCGCACCGACTCCATCACGCGCCCCACTGCCCCCTGCTCCCCGGTTGGAAAACTCAAGCCAAACATTTCTCTCCACCGGCATCCCGAAAAATAACTCCCCTCCCGACGCCCGAAAAATCGCGCCGGCCCCTCATGCCCCAGAATCGTTCCCATGGCCGCCCCCGTGAAAAACACGTCCCCCCACAACAGCACCGTTTGCCCACGCTCTGCCCACCGTTCCCGCGCACTCAGCATCTTGTCCGTATCACAAAAGTTCTTTGGCCCATGCACCGGCTCAAACCGCTCGCACCCTCCACGCCCATACCGCTCATCAAACGCCACGATCACCACCGACGCCCCCGGCGCTGCCTCCCGCACCAGACGCACCGTCCGATCCAGCAACACCTCACCCCCAACCTCCACCAAATGCTTCGGCACCCCCCGATGATTCCCCCACCGCTCCGCCCGCCCCGCACACATCAGGATCACCCGCTCAACCACGCGTCACCGCCGCATCAACCTCGAGCCGGTCCCATCATCGCCCCCAGAACGGCCGCCCACCGTCCCCTAGCGCTGGATCCGCTCAAACTCGATCGCATACCGCAGCAAATCCCCGCTGCTCGGCAGCTCCAGCTTCTGCTTCAAATGCTCCCGGTGCGTCTCCACCGTCTTCACGCTGATGAACAAATCCGCCGCGATCTCCCGGTTGCTCAGCCCCCGCCCGATCCGCTGCAGAACCTGCAGCTCCCGTTCCGACAGCCGCTCGATCCCCGACCGCAATTGCGCCGGTCGATGCTGCCCCACCACCTGCGCCACCACCCGCCCCGCCGCGCCCGGACTCAAATACACTTCCCCTGCCAGCACCTTCCGCATCGCCGCCAGCACCGTCTGCGCCACGTCCACCTTTCGCACATACCCCCGCGCCCCCGCGCGCAGCGCCCGCTCGGCAAACACGTTCTCGTCATACATCGACAGCACCAGCGTCAACACCCCCGGCCACCGCTCCCGAATCTGCCTTATCAGCTCCAGCCCATCCCCATCCTTCAGCGACAAATCCACCACCACCAGCGCAGGCTCCGTCGCCGCAATCACCTCCAATGCCTGCTCCGCCCCCTCTGCCTCCCCCAGCACCACCAGGTCCGCTTCCGCGTTCACCAGCGCCGCCAGCCCCTGCCGCACCATCGCATGATCGTCCACCACCACCACCCCGGCCTTGCCCGCCCGCGCCCCCATACCCGCCCCCGCACCCGATCCCGCCGGATCCAACGCTTCATCTGCTTCCACGATGCTGCCTCCTGCTACGCCGTTGCATGACCCGCCATCGCCTCCCGCTCCCCGCTCCCTTCCCCGCGCTGCTCTCCGCGCCGCTCCCCGCCCTGCTGCGGCACCACCACCGTCACGATCGTCCCCGTCGGCTGCGCCCGCTCCAGCGTCAGCGTCCCCCGCATCATCCGCGCCCGGTCATTCATCGTGTGCAGACCCAGCCCGTTGCTCGAACGCCGCTCCCCCAGCCCGCACCCGTTGTCTTCAATGCTCAGGATCACCCGGTCCGCCGCCGCCAGCAGGTCCATCAACACCCGCGACGCCCGCCCATGCCGCACCGCGTTGCTGATCGCCTCCTGCGCGATCCGATACAGATGCACCGCATCGCCGGCGCTCACCGCCGGCGCCTGTTCATCCGCCCGGAACTCGCACGCGATCCCGAACATCCCGCTCGTCGTGATCGCCAGCTCCTGCAGCGCCGCCGCCAGGCCATCCCGCTGCAATTGCACCGGCTGCAACCCCCGCGCCAAATCCCGCGCCCGCTGGTTGGCCTGCTGCACCATCTGCACGATCCGCTCCGCCGCCGCCGCCTCCTCCCCGCGCCCCGTGGCCTCCAGCCTTCCCTCCAGCAGCCTCCCCGCGCACGCAATCCCCGTCAGCTGCTGGCACAAATCATCGTGCAGGTCCTGCCCGATCCGCTGCCGCTCCCGCTCCGACGCTTCCACGCTCTGCCGCTGCAGCCGCTGCCGCTCCGTGATGTCCCGGAAAAACCACACCCGTCCGAACGTCCGGCCCTCCCCGTCCGCAATCGGCGCGCTGTACTGCTCCATGGTCCGCCCATCGCTCATCAACAACGCTTCCGTCGCCGCCTCCGCGCCCTGCCCCGACGCCAGCGCCTCCACCTGCTGCGCCAACTGGCTCTCCATGTGCTGCCGAAGCTGCCCCGCATCCCGAATCAACGCCCCCAGCCCCCAGCTCTCCAGGAACCGCGCGTTCGCAAAAATCACCTTCCCCTCCTGCGACAGAGCCAGGATCCCCTCCGGCGCCGCCTCGCTCTGCGACTCCAGCAGCGTCTTCTGAAAGTGCAGCTCCGCCGTCCGCTCCGCCACCCGCTGCTCCAGCGTGTCATGCGCCTGCTGCAGCGCATCCCGCGCCTTCACCCGCTCCGTCATGTCCTCAAAAATCGCCATCCCCGCCTGCCCGCCCGCCCCTTCCCCCGCCAGCGGCATCACATGCGCCGCATACACCCGCCCATGCAGACGCACGTCCGCCGACGCCGCCCGCCCCTCGATCGCCCCCCGAAACAACGGCGCCAGCGTCGCCGCCGTCTCCTCTCCGATCGTCTCCCCCATCCCCTTCCCCTCTAGCGGTTCGCGCGCCAGCCCCGCCGCCTCCATCCCGCTCCCCGCCACCATCGTCCACTTCAACGATGCGTCAAACAGGCATACAAAACCGTCCGGAAAGTTTGTCGCCAGCGTGCGGTAAATCCGCTCGCTCCGCCGCGCTTCCTCCGCGTCCCGCTCCGCACGCCGCCGCGCCGCCCGCAGCCGGTCGCTCAACCAGCTGATTTGCATCCCCACCAGGATGAACACGATCGTTCGATCCGCACTGATCTCCGGCGAAAATGCCTCCGCCCCCGCCGAAAATCGCGACGCCCCGATCACCGCCCCCAGTGCCGTCGCCAGCAGCCCCGGACCCAGTCCCCCATACCACGCCCCCAGCATCACCGCCGGCGTGAACAACAGGAACGGACTCACCGCCTGAGCCACCGCCGGGAAAACCAGCCGCGTCAACAGCGTCAGCCCCACGGCCGCCGCCGCGACCCCATACCCGCACAACGTCCGGCACTGGGAGGCGCTCAGCTTCATATCACAAGCATAGGCATCCTTCAGTACCTTGGAAGTGCCTCCATGACAATTGCCCCTCCCGCTCTCTTGGGCGACCGCTGCTCCTGCCCCCTGCTCCGGCGGTCCGCTCCGCCCCTCCACCCCTGTGGGGAAATCCCCTGAATTTCACGCCAACTTCTCAAAACCGCCGCCGCTGGATTCCCGCTTGCAGGCACTCGCCACATCGCGCCGCGACGACGCGTAAAACTGTTTTCCACCCATCTTCCAAAGGAGTTCATCATGAACACAACCAGACACCTCGCATCGACTGCCGCCGCCCTGGTGGCCGCCGCCACCTTTACCGCCGGCGCCTGGGCCCAGTCCTCCTCCAACCAGAACCGGCAGGACCCGTCCGCTCAACGCTCCCGGCAAAACGCCCACAGCTCCCAAAGCGGCCAGTCCTCCAACCAGAATTCCCCCGAAGGCTTCGTCCTCATCCAGGACAACGTCGTCTATCTCATGGCCCAGGAACCGCA
>JBEHXY010000270.1:0-5849 GCA_048498455.1 Planctomycetota bacterium
ATGGCGGCCGTGTGGGACCGCAAGGCGACCGACGAGGTGGTGCAGGCCGTCTGGTACCGCGGGGTGGAGGGCACCGAGCGCGAGCTGCAACGGGACCAGCAGGAGACCAACGGCCAGGAAGCGGAGTCCCTCACGGTGGAATTCCCGGAGCATGAACCGATCACGATCGACCAGGAGGAGGAGGATTTCAGCGACCGGGAATTGGCGATCGCGGTGTTGGCGCACCTGCAGTCGCCCCTGGTGGAATCGCGGCTGAAGATCTTCCTGGCCAAGCAGGAAAAGCGGGAAAATCCAGCACTGGAGGACGCGTGGGAACACCGGCTGCTGGAAGCCTACAAGGTGAAGGAGGCGGTCCCGTTGCTGGCGAAAGTGGCGCTGGGGGACGTGCGCGAAAACAACAGCCGCGGCATGGGAGCCGGAACGATGCTGATGGCGACTAACCGCACCAGCGCCGTGGGCGCCGTGGCGGTGATCGTCGGGCTGGATCCCGCGGATTTCGAGCTGCACGCCGACAGGCAGGAGCAGATTACCTGGTGGGTGGAGGGGCAGCGCGGCGACACCGCGGCGGTGATGAAATTTTTCGACTGGTGGAGAGTCCATTACAAGGAATATGGCGTCAAAGAAGAGCCGACACCCCCCGCGGTCTCCGACGAACAGCAGGAGCAGGGCGATCCGCTGGAAGTGCGGGTCTTCGGTCCGCCCGAGCCGGCGGAGCTGGAGCGCCAGCGCGCCGAACGTGACAACGGCCGCGGCGCATGGAACAACGGCCGGATGCGCGGAAGGGTGTTCATCCACTGATGCCGACACACAAGGAGCGGGAATGAGCGCGGAGAAGCCGACGGATCCGGTGGACTATGAGGCAGGCCCGCGCGCCGGGCTGCAGGAGGGATCCTGGGCCGAGGCCCTCGCCTATCCGCTGGGCTGCATCGGGGCGATCGTCGGCGTGGCGGCCGGGGCGGTGGTGACGAAGCTGGGGCTGCAGGCCGGCGTCTATGCGCTGATCGCCGTCGGGCCCCTTGCGGGGTATGGCGCGCGGCTGGCGGCGCGCAAGGGCGACGTCATCCTCGGCACGATGGCCGCGGCCATCGCCGCAGTCGGGGCGCTGTGGACCGAGTGGTGGCTGCGGCCGTTCATCGTCGACAATTCCCTGAGCTATTTCGTAGCGCACCTGGCCTCGGTCCAGCCGTTCGATCTGCTGGTGGTCCTGGTGGGGGCGACCGTCGCGTTCTTCCTTGCATGGCGAAGGTGAACCCGCGATGCCCCCGCTGATCGGCCCGGCCCGCGGATATACTCCGGGGATGGTCACGCGCTTTTTTCAGTCGCTGATGCTCGGCATGATCCACCTGTACCGGGCCACCCTGAGCCGCTGGCTCGGCGGCCACTGCCGCTACATGCCCACCTGCAGCGTTTATGGCCTCGAGGCGATCCGCGAATGGGGGCCCTGGCGCGGCGGATGGATGACGATCAAGCGGATCGGCCGGTGCAACCCCTGGAGCCGCGGCGGCGTCGACCTGGTGCCCGTACGCGATCCCGAAAGCCACGAGTGCTGCGTGCCGCGGGAGTGATGCGTGGGCGAGCAGGCCTTCTATCGGGTGACGCCCGCCCTGAGCGCGGGGGAGGCGGAGACGTGCGGGCGGCTGCGGCGGGATGTGGAGATGCTTGCGGAAGTCATCGGGGTGCGCAACTGGCACCGCCACGGCGGGCTGGAGGCGACGGCCCGCTTTATCGAGGATCGCCTCAAGGCCCTGGGCTATACGCCCCAGGCGCAGCGATACACCGTCATGGGCAAGCAGGTGCGGAACATCGAGGTGGAAATCCCGGGGCGGGGCTGGCGAAGGAAACGGCAGATCCTGCTTCTCGGCGCTCACTACGATTCGGTCGATTGTCCCGCCGCCAATGACAACGGCAGCGGGGTGGCGGGCGTCCTGGAAGCCGCGCGGCGGTTCGCGGGAAAGCGCTTCCGCCGAACCGTGCGGCTCGTTTTTTTCGTCAACGAAGAGCCCCCTTTCTACAAGGGCAAGGACATGGGCAGCCTGCGCTACGCACGGCGCTGCCGGGATCGCCGCGAAAACATCAAGGGCCTGATCAACCTCGAAACGATCGGCTGCTATTACCAGGACGCCGGCAGCCAGGACTACCCGGAACACAAATGGCTGAACAAGGCGCGGCGCTGGCTTCCCAAGGCCGGCAACTTCGTGGTGTTCACCGGCGATTTTCGTTCGGCGGGATTGATGTACCGGTTGTACCGTCGCTTCAAAAAGCACGCGCGCTTCCCGGCGCTCTGGTTCCCCGCGCCGCGCGTGGTCACCGGGCCGGACATGTCCGACCACTGGTCCTTCTGGCAGGTGGGCTACCGCGGCGTGATGGTGACCGACACCGCCTTCATGCGCTACCCCTACTACCACAAACAGCAGGACTTGCCGGTGAAGATGAACTTCGAAGCAATGGCCCGGGTGGTGCAGGGAACCGTCGAAGCGTTTGCCGACCTCGCCGGTCGGTGACCGAGCCGCGTCATTGCGTTTTGCCGAGAATCGCCATCCCATAGGGCGGCAGCGTCAGGCGAACCGCGGTGCGGCCATCCGGCGCGGTGTACGCCGTGGTCGTCTGCTCCGGGTGATACAAATTGAGCAGCGTCGTGCCCGGCGGCGTGAGGGCGGGATCGACGGTGATCGAATCCGTGCGTGAATCGGGCGACAGGTTCAGCGCCACCACCAGCTCCGTCGTGTCGAGAATCCGCGACCATGCCAGCGTGCAGGGCGCATGCTCCGCGTGGCCGAACCGATGCCCATCGCCGGAAATCTCGCGGAAATACTGCCGCCCATAACGCAGCGCCGCATGTTCCCGCCGGATCCGCGACACCTGCGCGATGCCGCGATACAGCGGGTGCGTCGGGTTGAAAAAATGATGGCCGACGGTGTGAAACGCCCCCCACGCCGTGGGCAGATGCGGCGGCCCGCCGAACATCGCCTCGCGCACAAACACGTCGTTGTCCCCGCCGCCGTTGAACCCCTGCTCGGTTCCATAATAAAGGCAGGGAATGCCCAGGCTGGTGAGCAGGAACGCCGACCCCAGGAGGGCCAGCCGCGGATCGGAGGCGTCATACAAAAAGCGGTGAAAGTGGTGCAGGTTCTGGTCGTGGTTCTCCAGGAACGTCACGAAACACTTGCCGGCCTGCCCGAAGTCGCGGAAATAGCGGTCCAGAAATTCAAACCAGGTCCGCACCGCGGCGGCCGGCTTGCGTCCCTTGAGCACATCGTCCAGCGGCTGGTACAGGTCAAAATCCAGCACCGCGTCGAGCTGCGGATAGTGCGATTCCGCCTCGTGCGGCAGCGGCGTGTTCAGGCCGATGTACCGGAACGACTCCTTCGATCCGGACGCGATTTCCCCAAACAGCAGGAAATTCTTCTTGCCGATCGACAGGCAGTACTCCCGGATCGCATGCACAAAATGGCGCGCCGGGTCCGGCCGCACGTGCCGCAGGGCGTCGATCCGGAATCCATCCACGTCCGCCACCGCGATCCAGTATTTGTAGATCGCGACCATCGTGTCGAGCACGTGCCGGTTCGCCAGGTCCAGGTCCTTGTAGGGCCCGAAGTCCGCGTCGGTCGCCTCGCCATCTTCGGTCCGGCCCGGCTGGTTCATCCGGCCCATCCGGCGGAACGCGTCGGGCGTCTGAAGTTCCAGCGGCCACACCGCGTCATCGGGCCCGAAAGGCGACCACGGGGTGAGCGGATCGCTGATCGGATCGGCCCGCCGCCAGTAGCCGAAATCGTGCCGCCGCCCGCCGTGGTAACGCTTGTCCGCGTCGTTGGCATAGGCCCACACGTCGCCGGTGTGGTCGATCACGATGTCCATGATCACGTACATGCCGCGCTTGTGGGCCTGGCGCACCAGGAACTGCAGATCCCGCGTGGTGCCGAAGTGCGGATCGATCGACAGAAAATTCTGCGCCGCATACCCGTGGTAACACGATTCCTGCCCCGGCACCTGCTTGAACGGCGGCGAAATCCACACCGCCGACACCCCCAGCTCTTTGAGATAATCCAGCCGCCGGGCGATCCCCTTGAGCGTGCCTCCCTGGAAGCACAGGCCATTGGCCGGATCGCGCGGTGCTGCGCTGTGGGGCGTCTTGGACGTGGCCGGGGGCGGATCGGTGCGATGATCGTCAAAGCGGTCGATCATCAGCTCGTAAAGCACCTGGTCGCGCCAGTCCGCCGGCGAGGGAAACGGCGCGTTGCGCGGCGAAAAGTCCAGATCGTGAATGGAAGCGATGAACGGGTCGGGCATAGAGGTGCGCTCCGGGAGGGCGGCCGCTGGTCGCAGTGATAGCGGGGGAGGCAGGGGGAGTCAATCCGTGGAGCGGAGCCAGTCCGTGGAATAAAAACCGCGCCCCTTGCCGGATTCTGCGGCGATCCCCGCCCCGGCGCGCAACCGGTGGCAAGCGCGGATGCCGCAACCTAGAATGCCGGGATATTGCAGCCAAGGAGTGCATGGATGGAACGGACGTATCAACTGGCGGCGGGGATGGCGGCGGCCTTGCTCATGGCGGCGGTCACTGGCTGCGAGGGGGATCTCTCGGCAGCTTCCCGCCCGCGCACACGCAACGTGCTCGCCCCCGAAAATGGCGGCGTCAACAACGCCGAACACCGCGAAACCGAAATCCAGGGCAAGCCCGTCCCGCAGGACCGCGGCCCCGAATTCCCCGGCCAATCCAGGGCCCCCATCGCCGGCCCCCAGGTCGCCACCCTCGCCAGCTGGCATTCCCCCCACTGGCAGACCCCGCAAACCCAGTACAACACCGACTTCTACAACGCCAGCATCCCCCACCTCTCCGACCGCCCGCCCGCCGCGCCCACGCCCGGCGCCACTCCCGCGGCCGGCACCCCCTGGGTCGTTGAACACTCTTGGGGCGAAGGCCTGCCGCTGCAGAATTACCCCCACCGCGCCTGGCCTGAATCGCAGGCCACCTACCAGGCCGCCCAGGTGAAGCACAACCCCACCTACTACTTCTTCTTCCAGGACTTCGTGCCCTCCAGCAACAACACCGGCACCTACGTCGGCGACTGGCGCAGCAACTTCTATGAAATCCCCTGGTTCTACGCCAACACCGTCGCCCTCCCCGTGCTGATGGTCCTGCAGGGACCCTTCACCCAGGTGCGCACCGAACGCCTCGGCCAGAACCCCGTCTTCCTCGGCTACCTGCCGCCCGCCGGCAACATCGTCCCCGCCCCCGTCCCCGGCATCATCCACTGGGACTACCCCTTCCTCCGCAACGGCCCCCAGCCCTACACCAACGGCACCGGCATGCCCTCGTCCACCTCGCCCACCCCCGGCGTCGACACCGACCAGGGCCCCGGCATGGCCCCCATCCCGCCCACGCCCGGCCTCCCCGTCGTGCCCGCCCCGGCCTCCAACGGCAATGGCTCGGTCCTCGTCACGCCGCAGACCTCCGTCCAGCCCCTGGGCACCGCCCCCGCCACCCAGCCAGGTCAGTAACCCGCCGGCCAACGGCGAAAAACAAAACCACACCCAACGCCCGGTCCAACGACCGGGCGTTTTTGTTGGACGCTCCAGCCATCGCCCGCGCCCAGCACCGGCAGATTTCCTTTGCAGCCGCGCGACTTCGGCGGGTATAACGACGGCGGCCGTACAGGCGGCCAACGGTCCGCGTGAAGGGTTGAACCCGCCTGGAAAGGCCCGCTGCGATTTTCGCCGCGGGCACGATCGACAATTTGACCTTCTTTCTTTGCCTGAAGATGCGGACGGTCAGGCGCTGCAGAAGGAAGGTGTCTTGTGGTTGAGCGTGTTCTTGCGCCAGGGGAAAGCCAGCAGAAGCTGCCGGCGGGGGC
>JBEHXY010000271.1:0-5833 GCA_048498455.1 Planctomycetota bacterium
TTCAAGGCGGTGTGAAGTCGGGAGCGGACGGTGCCGACGGGGATTTGCAGGACGGCGGCGATTTCGTCGTAGGAGAGTTCGTCGCGGAGGCGGAGTTCGAGGGTTTCGCGGATTTGCCCGGGGAGGGCGGCGATGGCGGAGCGCATGGCGGCGAGGGCGGGATCTTCGGTGGTGGGCGGCGCGGGGAGGTCGGTGAGGGCGGTGGTGGCGCGGGATTTTCGGAGAGCGGAGAGGCCGAGGTTGCGGGCGATGCCGAAGAGGAAGGCGCGGGGGGAATCGGCGTGGAGGCACTGGTCGCGGGAGCGAAGGGCGTGGACGAAGGATTCCTGGAGGAGGTCTTCGGCGTGGTGACCGAAGGAGCGGCGGAGGTAGGCGAGGAGTGCCGGGCCGTGCCGGTGGTAAAGGGATTCGATTTCCACATCTCGCTCCACGACGATCCTTCCGCCTATACGTCGCTGCAGAAGGGGCAAAAGTTCATCGGGTGAATTTTATTTTGTGAGGGAGGCGATGCGGGCGGTGACGGCATCGAGGGTTATGCCGGCGATTTCGATGGTTTTGCGGCTGTGGCTGGGGCCGGAGACGATGCGGACGTTGCGTTCGGGGACGCTGAAGGTTTGGGCGAGGAGTTCGACGATGGCGGCGTTGGCTTTGCCGCCTTCGGGGGGTTGCGCGACGGTGACTTTGAGGGCGTCGCCGAGGATGCCGGCGATGGCGGTGCGGCTGGCGTTGGGGACGGCTTTGACGCGGAGGAAGATGGAGCCGTTGCGTTCGTCGATTTTCATGGGGCGGACCGCTGGGCGAGGAGGGCGGGGACTTCGCGGGGGTGAGCGGCGATGGCCTTGGCGCCGTTTGCTTCGAGTTCGGAGCGCGTGCGCAGGCCCCAAAGGACACCGACGGGGAACATGCCGGCGCGGGTCGCGGTCTGCATGTCGGTGTCGGTGTCGCCGAGGTAGAGGAATTCGTGCGGGGGGATGTTCATGCGGCGGGCGATGTCGAGTGCGGCGGCGGGGTCGGGCTTGTTGGGGAAGCCGCCGCCGGAGCCCATGATGATGTCGAAGGGGGTTTCGGGGAGGAAGTGTTTGACGCACTGGAGGGTGAATTCGTGGGGCTTGTTGGAGAGGACGGAGAGCTTGAGGTTTTGGGCGAGCAGGGCGGCGAGCATTTCGGGGACGCCCTGGTAGACGTAGGACTCAACGGCCCAGTGGTCGGCGTAGAGGGCTTTGTACTCGGCGACGAGGGGAGTGATGATTTGGTCGCGGCGGGCTTCTTCGGGGAGCATGCGTTTGACGAGGTTGATGACGCCGTCGCCGATGAACTGGTTGAAGCGCTCGAGGGGATGGACCGGGTAGTGGTGGCGCTGGAGGAGGGTGTTGGCGGCCCAGGCGATGTCGGCGGTGGAATCCATGAGGGTGCCGTCGAGGTCGAAGAGTGCTGCGCGCATGAAACTTTCACCACGACGTTAAAGACGAAGACACGGAGGCACGAAGACCCACGAAGACGTTACAGGAGGTATTTGGAGCGGTCGTCTTCGGAGGCGATTTTGGTGAGGCGGTCTTTGACCATGCGGGCGTTGATGGCGTGGCGTTCGCCGCGGCGTTCGCTGGCGGTGAAGGAAAGTTCTTCGCAGACCTTTTCGACGATGGAGTTGAGGCGGCGGGCGCCGATGTTCTGGGTTTTGCGGTTCACGTTGTAGGCGAACTCGGCGATGGCGTCGATGGCGTCCTCGGTGAACTGCACTTCGACCTGCTCGGTGGAGAGGAGGGCGACGGTCTGTTTCATGAGGGAGTTTTCGGGCTCGGTGAGGATGCGGACGAAGTCTTCCTTGGTGAGGTCGGAGAGTTCGACGCGAATGGGGAAGCGGCCCTGGAGTTCGGGCATGAGGTCGGAGGGTTTGGCGTTGTGGAAGGCGCCGGCGGCGATGAAGAGGATGTGGTCGGTTTTGACCGGTCCATGCTTGGTGGAGACGGTGGAGCCTTCGACGATGGGGAGGAGGTCGCGCTGGACGCCGCCGCGGGAGACGTCGGGTCCGGACTTGGACTCGGCGCCGGCGATTTTGTCGATTTCGTCGATGAAGATGATGCCGGAGTTTTCGGTGCGTTCGATGGCCTGGGCGACGACGGATTCGCGGTCGATGAGTTTCTCGGCTTCCTGCTGCATGAGGAATTCGCGGGCATCGCTGACGCGCATTTTGCGGCGGAGGGTTTTTCCGGGCATGAGGCGTTCGAACATTTCGGAGAGTCCGCCGCCGCCCATGGCGTCCATCTGGTCCATGCCCATCATGCCGAGCATGTTTCCGGTCTGGGGTTTTTCCTGCATGGTGATGTCGACGGTGGCGGCGTCGAAGGCGCCGGTTTTGAGGCCGGAGCGGATCTTGTCGCGGGAGCGCTTCTTGCGTTCCTCGGCTTCGGGGTCGTTGGAGTAGCCCTGGTCTTCGAGGGGGAGGAGCAGGTCGATGAGGCGTTCCTCGGCGGCGGCTTCGGCCTTCTCGCGGAGGGTGGCGGCCTGCTCGGTCTGGACCATGCGGATGGCGATTTCGACGATGTCGCGGACCATGGATTCGACATCGCGGCCGACGTAGCCGACCTCGGTGTACTTGGTGGCTTCAACCTTGATGAAGGGAGCGCCGGTGAGGGAGGCGAGGCGGCGGGCGATCTCGGTTTTGCCGACGCCTGTGGGTCCGATCATGAGGATGTTCTTGGGGATGACGGCCTGGGCGAGGGCCTGGGGGAGCTGCTGGCGGCGCCAACGGTTGCGGACGGCGATGGCGACGGCGCGTTTGCCGGCGGCCTGGCCGACGATGTGTTTGTCGAGTTCGGCGACGATCTGCTGGGGGGTCATGGAGATTTGGGGCATGGGGAGTGGTCCAAATGAGTCTCGAAGGAATCAGTCCAGTATCTTACCCGCAGGCTTCGACAATTGCAGGTTCGGGCCGTAATCTGAATGCGGCGCATCACCTCAGCAGGAAGTGGCCCATGAAAATCCGCATGTCTGTCACGGTTGTCCTTCTCATGTTGGCGGGTCCGGTGTTTGGACAGCAGACCCTGCCGGCGGGGCCGAAGCTGACGTGGGGGGACCAGGGCGACGGCACGTTCAAGAATCCGATTTTGAAGGCGGATTTTTCGGATCCGGACGTGATTCGCGTGGGCAAGAATTTCTACCTGATCGCCTCGGATTTTCAGTACGTGGGAATGCAGGTTCTCCATTCGACGGACCTGGTGAACTGGAAGCCGATCGGGCAGGTGTTCTCGAAGCTTTCGATGGGCGCCAAGTATGACCAGATGGCGGGTTATGGGGAGGGGACGTGGGCGCCGTCGCTGCGGACTCACAACGGAGAATTTTTCATTTACGTGTGCACGCCCCACGATGGGCTGTTCATGTGGCATGCGAAGGATCCGGCGGGGCCGTGGTCGGAGACGGTGACGGTGAAGGCGGTGGATGGGTGGGAGGATCCCTGCCCGTTCTGGGATGATGACGGGCAGGGATACCTGGTGCACTCGCACACGGGAGCGGGGCCGCTGATTCTGCACAAGCTGTCGGCGGATGGGGCGTCGCTGCTGGATGAGGGGAAGGAGATTTACCGGGGGAACGTGGCGGAGGGGCCGAAGATGTTCAAGCGGCACGGGTACTACTACATCTCGCTGCCGGAGGGGGGCGTGTCGGTTGGGGGGCAGGTGGTGTTGCGGTCGAAGGATCTGTATGGGCCATACGAGCGGAAGCAGGTGCTGGAGAATGGGAGTCCGCACCAGGGAGGGATGGTGGAGTTGGACAGCGGGGAGGCGTGGTTCATCGGGTTCAAGTCGTCGGATTGGCTGGGGCGGGTGTGCAACCTGGAGCCGGTGACGTGGGGCGCGGATGAGTGGCCGACGTTTGGCGATCACGGGAAGCACGTGGTGCAGGCGAAAAAGCCGAATGTGGGGGTGGCGGGTGGGCCGTCGCGTCCGGATGTGAATGACGCGTTTGAAGGGCGGGCGCTGAACGTTCTATGGCAATGGAATCACAACCCGATCGAGAAGGATTGGTCGTTGATGCCGGGGGCGCTGCGGCTGATGGCGGCGCCGCTGGTGGAACCGCCGGTGGTTGCGGGGCGTTCGCCGACGCCTGCGGGGCTGGCGCGGGCGCGGAACACGCTCACGCAAAAGCTCTGGGACGACTATGGCGTTGTTGATGTTGAGGTAGACACCGAGCGGCTCACGGATGATCAGGTGGCGGGGCTTACTTTTGAATGCGGGCGTTCGTTTGCGTGGGTGGGCCTGACGCAGCAGGGCGGGAAACGCAGCATCGCCGCCACGTTCCCTCCGCCGCCGCCGCCGCGCGGGGCCAGCGCGTCGGCGACGGCGCCCGCAGCGTTCGCGGGTCCGGATGTTCCAGGGCGGTCGGTCGTCCTGCGGGCGATCTACGAAAAGAATCGCGCTCGCTTCGCGTTCAGTCTCGATGGCAAAACGTTTACCGACGTTCCGGGCGGCACCACATTGCGTTTTGTAGACTGGAAGGGCGCGCGGGTGGGGCTGTTTACGTATGGACCCACTGCCGGTGCGGCGGACTTCCGGCACTTCCATTACTGGTATTTCAGCACGCCGGAGGACCTCGCGGCCGCGCTTGGGAAGGCTGCCCCGCTACAATGACCGCATGACCGAGAGCTCTCTGCCCATTCTCAATGATTCCGAAGCCCGTCGGGCGTTTACGCTGCATTCGCGGCTGTGGCAGAGCAATCGGTACGTGTACCCGGTGGTGTCGCGGCGGTCGAAGGGGATTTCGATCGGCATCAATTTGAACCCGGACAAGGTGTGCAATTTCGATTGCATTTATTGTTCGGTGGATCGGCGGACGGGGTTTGGGGGCGTGCGGGATGTGGATTTGGAGGTGCTGCGGGCGGAGCTGGCGGGGATGCTGGCGGTGGTTGCGTCGGGGGAGATTTATCGCTTTGATCCATTCGACAAGATTCCGGCGGCGTTGCGGCGGCTGAACGACATTGCGTTTTCCGGGGATGGGGAGCCGACGACCTGCCCGCAGTTTGATGGGGCGGTGCGGCTGGCGGCGGAGTTGAAAGACGCGGCGGGAATGGGCGAGGTGAAGCTGGTGCTGATCACGAATGCCACGATGTTTCAGCGGCCGGCGGTGCGCGAGACGCTGGCGTTTCTGGATGGGCACCAGGGGGAGATTTGGGCGAAGCTGGATGCGGGGACGGAGGGGTATTACGAATTGGTGGATCGGTCGCCGGTGCCTTTTGGGCGGGTGCTGGAGAATGTGGGGTGGTGTTGCCGGGCGCGGCCGACGGTGATTCAGACGTTGTTCATGCGGGTGCATGGGGAGGCGCCGCCGGCGGAGGAGGTCGCGGGGTATGCGGGGCGACTGCGGGAAATGGTGGAGAGCGGCGGGGTGATCAAGCTGGTGCAGTTGTACACGGTGGCGCGGGGGACGACGGAGGCGTATGCGACGGCGCTTTCGGCGACGGAACTGGAGGCGATCGCGGAGCGGGTACGGGCGGCGGTGGACGGGGTGGCGGTGGAGGTTTATCCATAGCGCTTAGAAGGTGGGGAGAGGTTCGTTGTGCAGGATGGCGCGGGACATGAGATGGCCGGATTCGCCAGCCATGCCGATGCCGGTTTTGTAGTGGCCGGCGCAGAGCCAGAGGTTTTCGAATTCGGGAATGCGCTTCAAGATGGGGCGGTGGCGCGGGGCGTCGGGGCGGAGGCCGGTCCAGTGGCGGAGGATATCGGCATCGCGGAGGGCGGGGAGGAGGTCGGCGGCGGAGGATGCGAGGAGTTCGCGGGCGGCGGCGGTGGGTGATTCGTCGAAGGCGGCTTCGGGTTCGGTGGTGGAACCGACGAGGATT
>JBEHXY010000272.1:0-5811 GCA_048498455.1 Planctomycetota bacterium
TGATGGCATCGGGAAGCTGTGCGGCCGACATTTGCGAAGCCGGTGTTGCCGTTGCTGCGTCGTTACCGGCGCCGGCCAGGGCGGCCAGGAGGTCGCGCACGACGGTCGGGGCGAGGCCCGCCACCGCGCCGCCGCCGGCCTCCAGAAAGCCGGCGATGAAGGTCTTGGCGGTCTCATCGAGTTTTTTGGAGGATTGAACCGCCGCCAGGATGTCTGCCATTGCGTCCATCGGGTATCTCCATCTTGATTCTTGTGCAAATTCACAGGGACTGCCGCGCCGCGCGGCATTCAGGGATTCAAATAGCGGTTGGTCTGCCCCCAAAGCGCGCGGAAGGCGTCGAGGGCCGCCCGATTCTGCGACGGATCGTCCGCCCCCTGCTCGATGAGGGCGCGCTGCCGGGCGGCCAGGTCGGCGGCGCGGTGGACGAGCTCCACGAACCGCCCATCCACCCCGCCGATGCCGCCGAACTCGCGGCGGGCGGTGAGATCCGCGAGCGACTGCCAGGCGGCATCCTGCTGGAGGAGCGCCTGGCGGATGGCGGCGTCATCGGCCGGCGTGACCAGCGCCTGGGACTCGGCGGCCGCCAGGCGGGCGGCATCCCGCGGCACGCCGCAGCCGGTGCCCGCCAGCGAAACCGCCACCACGATTGCCACCCCCACCCGCCGGATGCGTCGACGCATTGCCTTCTCCTTGTTTTGGGAACTTGGTTCTGGGACTTTCGGGGTTCTGGGACGTTCGGGTTTCGGATCCGTTCTGAAACCCTGCTGCCTGGAAAAATGGACCGGCGTTTCAGACGCCTCTTGTCGCCACCGGCCTGCTCCCTCTACCATTCGGGCCATGCGCATCGCCCGTCCATTGCTGTGCACCGCGCTCCTGGCGGTCCTCTGCGGATGTCCGCCAGCCAGGCCACCGGCGCTCACCGGTGCAGGGATGGACATGTTTACGCCGGTGCGTGTGCGGCTGCATCCGCTCTCGCGGCTGGTGCCCGCGGCGCCGGCGACCAGTGCCCCGGCCTCCGTGGAAGCCCGCCTGGAGTTCACCGACCAGTTCGGCGACATCGGGAAAAGCGCCGGCGTTGCGACCTTCGAGCTCTTTGCGCCCGCGATCGTCGGCCGGGGGGAAAAGCTGGCGACCTGGAACGAGGACATCAACAGTCCCGAGGCCAACCGGCAGCACTGGGACGCGATCACCCGCACCTACCTGTTCCACCTGCCGCTGCCGCCGGGGGCCGCGCCGCGCGACCGCTCGACGCTGTCGCTGACGTTCACGCTTTCCAACGGCCAGCGGCTGATCGATTCGCTGGCGATCGCGCCCCACTGACTTCACGGCTTGCCCTCCCTTGCCTGGAGCGAGCGCAGCATTTCCTGCTGCACCGCGGTGAACTCGCCGATGACCCGGGTGTTGCCCTGGAGCGCATCGAGCAGCGCCCCGAGGTGCTCGCGCGTGCCGAGGATTTCCTCGTGCGCCGCGGTGAGCTGGTCCTCGCGCGTGCGCGAGTAGCGGCGTTCCCACACCCAGAGCCCGCCCATGAGCCCCGCCACCCCGAGCTGCGCCAGATTCATCACATCCGGCACCGCGACCTGCGAAAGAAGCCCCTGCATGTCCAAACCCTCCAACGTGTGTGACCGATTCCTCATCCCTTTTCCGATGGCGGCGGGCGCGCCTTCACGCGCGTGAGAGCGCGCTGACGCCGGCGGCGGCGGCGGTCTCGGGCACGCCGTCGCCATCGCGGTCCACGGTGGCGGCAATCGCCCGCCGGGCACCGCGGTAAAGCCCCTCGTAGAAACCCAGCTTGCTGTAGGTGATGGTGCTGGCCGCCTGCGCCGCGGCCAGCGTGCGATAGACCGCCGCGAGCACGCCAAAGACCGTGGCGTGGCGGAAGCCGCTGGTGTCGGCGAGGCCGGGCTCTTCGCTGTCGCGGCCGCTCTCGACGCCGATCATCGCCAGCAGTCCATCGCCGACGGCGGCGATCTGCGGGCGAAAGCTCACCACCGTCACCTTCACCGATCCGCCCGCCAGCGGGGGCAGCGGCGCTTCACTGCCGCGGCCGCGCAGGGCGCTGAGCGTGGCGTGCGAGGCGTCGGTCACGGCGACCACCTCCAGAAGCTGCGTCAGCGAGCCGTCGGCGGTTTCAACGGCGGCCACCATTCCCGGGGCGACGTTGCCCAGCGACGCCGCGGGCACCGTCAGGGCCGTGCCCGTCAAGGTGCCCACCGCCGCCTTCACCAGCGCCTGGTGCGCGAAGGCGGATTCGAAAAAGATCGCCGGCTCCCAGGCCATCAAGTCCACATCGTTGCAGAAATACATCCGTCACCTCTCACCAGAATCCCGTCCAGAACCGTTCGCCACATGGATTGGTCGTGTTGATGCCGTGGTGGAAACGGGGCGGCGGGTGCCCAGCCGCCGCCCCTGACCACCCGTGAATTGCTTACTGCGCCAGCTGCCGCAGCACGCCGTGGGCCTTTTCGTTGCGCAGTTCCAGCGTGTACTCGCCGAGCACTTCGCCGCTGGTGTAGTCGCCGGTGGCCGCGAGGGGCCGGTACTGGAAGCTGCGTCCCATCAGCGGCACGACGGAGACGCGCGAGGAATCCAGCAGGATCAGCGCGTCGCCGGGCACGGAGCGCGACATCACCACGCGGCAGACGCCGAAGTCGCTTTCGTAGACGCTCACCAGCGTTTTGAGGGTTTCGCCGCTGGTGGTGAAGCGCTGCGACGGCTGGATGAGCGTGTTGAGCCGGCGTTTCTGGGCGCCGCCGCAGACGATGAGGTCGGGCTTGGATCCCGAGGCCTCCCACACCGTGCGCAGCGCCGCGTTGAGGTGCTCTTCCGTGAGGGTGCCGTCGGAGGGAATCAGGCCGCCGCCGGGGGCCATCTGGTTGGTGGTGATCGACTTGAGGATGCCGCGCATGGTGCGGCGGACGGTGCCGGAGCCCTCCTGGGTGGCGGTGGGCGCCACGCCGTTGATGACGGTGTTTTCCAGGTCGCGGAGCAGCTCTTTGAGGCGGTTGGTTTTCTGGTAATCGACCTCGTCCTCGACGCCGACATGCCGGACCGCCGCCTCCGAGCCGCTGACCTGCACCGCCGCGGAGAAGATCTGCGTGTAGTTGTTTTTGCGGGCCCGCACGGTGAAGCGCGGGGCGCTGGCGTCGGCGCCTTCCAGCGCGCCGTTGCCGATGATCACCAGGCGCAGTCCGTCGGGCATCGGCTGCGCCGTCGATCCGCCATAGCCGCGGGTGAGGGTGAGCGTGTTGCCCGAGACCGCGGTCACCATCGCCACTTCGGTCTTGTTGGTGCCCTGCACCTGGTCGCCGGCGCGAAACAGCGTGCCGTCGGCCACGGTGATGCTGGTGGTGTTGGAGGAGGCGTCGGTGAGCCCCGCCTGCGCGATCGCCCCGATGTTGCTGATCAGCTCGTCCTCCACCCACTCATGCCGCGTGCTGGTCGCCACGTGCAGCGGATCGCCGAGGGCATCGAGCAGCGCCGCCTCGTGCGGCCCCACGATCGCCACGAGATCGGTCACATCGTCCACCATTTCCGGCAGTCCCGACCCCGCCGAATACGTCGCCTTCCCCGAAAAAGCCATGTGCGTCACCTTTCAAAAAATGAACCCGAAAAATTCAAAAATGGACCACTGTTCACAGCACCGTTCCCACGGCGGCATCACTTCCGGCGCAGGCGCAGGTACTCCACAAGATCGCGCCGCGCGTTGCTCGCCGCCGCCCGCGCCGCCGCATTCGCCAGCGCCGCCTGCGTCACCGGCGGGCTCACCGGCCCGGGCTCCCCCAGGGCGGGCCACTTCGTGCCGTCGGCCTTCACCACCACCTGCAAGTCGCTCATACGTCACCTCCAGAAGAAAAAGAAAAACTCACCCCAAAACGGGCAAACCCGTGTTCATCCGTGGCTTATTTGATCGAGAAAAAAAGCCCGGGCTGTGCGACGCGGCGGCTCTGCGGAGTCTTCGAACGCAGAACGTGTCTGCTCCGGTCCGCACGCGCCGCACAGGCCCGCGCCTTACTGCTTCCCGATCACCGTTTCGCCGTAACCCAGCTCCCCCAGCACCACTTCCCGCGGCACGCCCAGTGCCACCTTCGCCTGCGCTTCCTGGAACTTGTCCAGGTCGCTCTCCGGGATGGCCGTTGGCCAGCTCACCACGATGCCGCGATCTTCAGGCGCACTGGCCACCACCCCCGCGCGATCGAGCAGTGTGAGCACGATCCTCGCGACCTCCGAAAGCACCCGCGCCAGCGCCGCGCGCCGCCGCTCCGTCCGCGCCAGCAGCGCGATCAGCGTCAGCCGCAGCGCCACCGCGCTGGTGAGATTGCCAAGCTTCCCCCGCAGCAATCCCGCCGCCACCGGCGAGACCCCGCTGATCTTGTCCAGCGCCTCGCGCACCTCGTTGATGTGCGACTCTTCGCTGGGGCTGCCCGCATCCCCGCCGAACATCTCCACGCTGGCCGCGGTGTTGTCGGTCTGCCACATCTGCCCGGGCCCGACCGGCCGCTCGACGAACGCATCGATGCCCTTGCCCAGGAACATGCGGAAGGCCGTCATCGTCACGCGGTAAGCGCGATCGCTCAGCCGCGTGTTGAGTTCATCCTGCAGGCCGATCAGCGGTTCGACCTCGCCGGCGCCGGTGTCCACGATCGCGCTGCCCGCCGCCCCCACGCCGGTCCCTGCCGCCGGATCGCGGCCATTTTCGTAACGGACAAAAGGCACGAACCCCAGGGCGTTCTCCCCCTCTTCCGCCAGCGCGCCTTTCACATAGCGCTGCCAGTGGTGCGGCCCGAAGAGATCAAACGAGAGGCTCTCGCCGCCATCACCGGCCACGCCGTCTTTCCCGAACCACTTGCGCACCCGCGCCAGAATGCCGCCGGCGGCGCCCTCGCGCGTTGCCGCGAAATCCTGCGCGCCGGCGCTCAGCACCGCCGCATACGCCATCCCGCAGCCCTCCCCTGCGCGGGGCAGCGGGCAGAGGCGAAACGCTTCCACGATCTCCAGGCCAAGCCAGCGCGCAATCTCCACCGGACCTCCCTGACCGGTGGCCGCGCACACAACCTGGGCCGTCTGACCGCCTTCCACGTCCGCCCGCCCGCCGCCCACGCGCCCTTCTCCCCGCTGCTCATCCCCCAAGCCGCCCACCGCCGTCCCGCCCAGCCGCCCCAGCAACTCCTGCGTCGGCCGCACGTGCACCCACGCGCTGCCATACACCGCCCCCTGCAGCACCAGCTCCTGCAGCAGCCCCGCACCGCCCGCCGCCTCCAGCACCGCCCCGAGCACCGCCGTCAGCCGCGCCCGCGTCTCGGGATCGCGCGCCCCGCTGGTCACCACCGGCATCCGCCCCGCCGCGAAATCCACCAGCGTGTTCACCCGCCACGCAATGTCATTCTCGATGACCACCTCGCGCCGGTGCTGGTCCATCGCGCCCAGCGCCGATGCCCCGCCGTCGGCCGCCCGGCGAAAGCCCGTCAGCCGCGCCGGCAACCCCAGCTCCTGGAACTGCCGGAACGGCCGCACCGCAAACCGCGTCCCCACCGCGCAGGGCAGGCTCCCCTCCAGCTCCGACGTCGGGTTGCGGTAATACCCCATGAACCGTTCCAGCCGCGGCCCCACCACGTCGCGCAGCCAGGTGAGCCGCGCCGTCACTCCCTCGGCCGTCAGCCCCGCATCCGCAAACCGCTCGATTTTCAGTGCCGTCGTCGCCATTCGCTGGTCTCCTCTTGCGTCGGGTCCGCATCAATGCAGCCCCACACAAGAGGACCCCGCGCCCACTTTGTGCGCACACGAACAACCCTAACTTAAACCTAACCAAA
>JBEHXY010000273.1:0-5797 GCA_048498455.1 Planctomycetota bacterium
TGGACGGTGGACGAGGTGAAGGGGGCGGGCGGGCGGATGGGGCCGTTGCGGCCGGTGTTCAGTTCGCCAGCGGTGACGGCGGATGGGAAGCATGTGGTGGTGGGGCAGGGGCTGCACCAGGACAAGAATTGTGCGTTGATGTGTTTCAATGCGGAGACGGGGGCGGTGGAGTGGCAGGTGGAGACGCCGCTGCATATTGAGAGTTCGCCGGCGATTGTGGGGGATGTGGCGGTGGTGGGAGCGGGGGCAATCGAGGGGCCGGACGGGAAGGCGACGGGGGATCCGGGGCAGGTGGTGGCGGTGCGGATATCGGATGGGAAGGAGTTGTGGCGGGTGCGGGTGATTGATCCGGAGAGCGCGGCGGCGATGGATGAGGCGGGGAACGTGTACATCGGGAGCGCGTTCAACGGGGAGGCGGTGGTGGCGCTTTCGGGGAAGGATGGGAAGGAGTTGTGGCGGCGGGAGGTGGGGCTGCCGGTGACGTCGCCGATCACGATTGACGGGGAGCTGCTGATTGCGGGGAGCGGGAACAGCAACATGGTGGAATCGAATCCGAACGCAAAGGGGGAGGTGGTGGCGCTGGACAAGAAGACGGGGGAGGTGAAGTGGCGGACGGCGTTTGCGGATTCGGTGCTGGGGGGGATTCCGGTGAAGGATGGGCTGGTGATTTGCCCGGTGCGGACGGGGGAGGTGGTGGCCTTGTCGGAGAAGGATGGGAAGGTGGTGTGGCGGAGCCGGGTGAGCGGGAACGCGCCGGTGGCGGCGGGGTGCGCGTTTGCGGGGGACCGGGTGTATGCGGTGAGCAATGACGGGTACCTGGGGGTGCTGGATGCGAAGGATGGGCATGTGATTGAGAAGGTGTTTTTGAACGACCAGGCGAAGCCGGGGACGGGGCTGACGATTGGGGATCCGCAGGTGGTGAATGGGCGGGTGATCGTGGGGAGCGAGACGGGCGGGCTGCACATGATGGTTGGGGGTGGGAAATGAGAGGTTCTACAGGACATGGGGGATTTACGCAGACGCTGGCGGAGTGCCGGGATGTGGCGGTGGCTGGGGGGAAGGCGGCGAACCTGGGGAAGCTGATTCGGGCAGGATTTCCGGTGCCGGACGGGTTTGTGGTGACGACGCGGGCGTATCGGTATGCGCGTGCGGCGGGGGAGAGCGGGTTGCCGGTGGAGGTGGCGGAGGAGATTCGGACGGCGTATCGGAACATGGGGAGCGGGAGCGTGGCGGTGCGGTCGTCGGCGACGGCGGAGGACATGGCGGGGGCGTCGATGGCGGGGCAGTATGAGACGTTTCTGGACATTGAGGGGGAGACGGCGCTGGTGGAGGCGGTGGAGAAGTGCTGGGAGAGTTTGAACGCGCCGCGGATCCAGGCATACCTGGAAGAGCATGGGATTGATCCTTCGCGGGTGGCGATGGCGGTGGTGGTGCAGCGGCTGGTATCGGCGGATGTGGCGGGGGTGCTGTTCACGGCGAATCCGAATGGGGGGATCGGGGGCGGGCGCGGGGAGATGCTGGTGGAGGCGAGCTGGGGCTTGGGGGAATCGGTGGTGTCGGGGCGGGTGCAGCCGGACGTGTTGACGCTGGAGGGGACGACGGGGCGGGTGCTGTCGGCGACGATTGCGGACAAGCGGGTGGAGCTGAGCGCGGGGAGCCATGCGGAGAAGCCGGTGGCGGAGGGGCGGCGGCGGCTGGCGTGCCTGGGCGGGCGGGACGTGCACCGGTTGTGGCAGTTGGGGAAGCGGGCGGAGACGCATTTTGGGAGCCCGCAGGATCTGGAGTGGGCGATTCATGCGGGGGAGCTGTATCTGCTGCAATCGCGGCCGATCACAACGCTGGAGGAGGCGGAGGCGTATGAGGAGGTGCTGCGGGAGACGCGGCAGAAGTTGCGGGCGGAGATGGCGGCGGGGAATGGGCCGTGGGTGGTGCACAACCTGGGGGAGACGCTGCCGCACCCGACGCCGCTGACGTGGAGCGTGGTGGGTCGGTTCATGAGCGGTGCGGGCGGTTATGGGGCGATGTATCGGGAGGCGGGGTTTGCGCCGTCGGAGCGAGCGGGGCGGGAGGGATTCCTGGAGCGGATTGCGGGGCGGGTGTACATGGATGTGGCGCGGGCGCCGGAGATGTTCTCCGCGCATTTTCCGTATGCGTATGACGTGGAGCTGTTGAAGCGGAGCGTGGATGTTTCGCAGGCGGCGCCGACTCTGGCGCGGGGGACGATGAAGGAGCGGGCGGCGGCGGGGAAGATGCTTTCGCGGGTGGATTGGAAGTTGCGGGAGTTGGCGGCGGGGTACGACCGGCATTTGCGGGGGCTGGAGTTTGTGGAGCTGGAGCGGTTTGTCAACGAGCAGCGGAAGATGCCTCTGGGGCAGTTGTCGGCGGAGGGGTTGATTGATGTGTGGCGGGGGCATGAGCGGGATGTGATGGACGTGTTTGCGCCCAAGAGCCTGATGCCGAGCTTGATCAGCGGGATGGCGCTGGGGGATTTGCGGGCGTTCCTGGCGGAGCATTTCTGGGAGGAGGATGCGGAGGCGTTGGCGCAGGAGTTGTCATCGGGAGGGCCGGCGAACCGGACGGTGGTGGCGGATGGGGAGCTGTATGAGGTGGGGAAGGGGACGCGGAGCGTGGAGGCGTGGGTGGCGGCGCATGGGCATCGGGCGGCGGGGGAATTTGACCTGGCGGCGGCGCGGTGGCGGGAGCGGCCGGGGACGGTGAAGGAGATGGCGGCGCGGCTGGCGGCGGGGGATGGGCCGCTGGAGCGGCATGGGCGGCAGGCGGAGGCGGTGGAGAAGCGGGTGGCGGGGTTGAGCGCGAAGTTGTCGGGGAAGGAGCGGGGGGAGTTTGCGCGGCTGCTGGATGTGGTGCGGCGGTACGTGGCGTTTCGGGAGGATGGGAAAGACTTTTTGATGATGGGGTATGCGTTTTTGCGGGAGCTGGCGCTGGAGGCGGGGCGGCGGCTGGACATTGGGGAGGATGTGTTTTACCTGACACGGGAGGATTTGTTTGATGCGTTGCGGGTGGGTTTTGCGCCGTATCACTTGATTGAGCGGCGGAAGGCGGCGTATGGGGCGGAGGCGCGGGTGCGGTTGCCGCGGGTGATTGATGCGGGGGCGATTGAGCGGCTGGGGGAGGCGGCGGTTTCGAGTGGGGCGGTTGCGCGCGGGGGGCATAAGGCATTTGCGGTATCGACGGGGGAGGCGGTGGGGCCGGCGCGGATTTTTCATTCGCCGACGGATTGGGGGGCGGGGTCGGGGGAGATCGGGAAGGGGTACATATTGGTGTGTCCGAGCACGGACCCGTCGTGGACGCCGTTGTTTGTGAATGCGGCGGGGCTGGTGCTGGAGTGCGGGGGGGCGCTTTCGCATGGGGCGGTGGTGGCGCGGGAGATGGGGTTGCCGGCGGTGGTGCTGCCGGAGGCGACGCGGATGTTTACGGATGGGGAGGCGGTGCGGGTGGATGGGGGAAGGGGATGGGTGGGGAAGGCGGAGGAGGCGGCGCCGGCGGTGGAGGCGGTGGACGAGCAGGATGCGCATGTGCCGGTGAAATTGGTGCCCCCCCCACCGGGGCGGAAGGAGCGGACGGCGGGGCGGGTGCGGAACGTGATGGCGGTTTTGTGGGGGGTGTTTCTGGCAGGGTTCTTTTTGTTGCCGGGGGTGCATGCGGCGACGTTTCGGGTGATGGATGGGGTGTTGTGGCCGCTGGTGCGCGGGGCGGGGAAATGGTGGACGGTGGTGATCGTGGCGGTGACGGTGGCGGTGGTGACGCTGCTTTTGCAGAAATTCGGGACGGACAACGGGCGGCTGCTGGAGGCGAAGCGGCGGGCGCGGGCGCTGAAGAAGGAGGCGGGGAAACTGGGGGCGGGCACGCCGCGGCGGCGGGCGATGGAGGCGTTGGCGGCGGGAGTGCAGTGGCGGGTGCTTTTGGCGGCGATGGTGCCGGTGGGGATTCTGCTGGGGCCGATGGTGATGCCGTTTGTGTGGATGACGGAGCGGGTGGCGCCGAGCGCGTGGAATGCGGCGGCGGGGAGTGCGGTGCAGGTGGTGGCGACGGTGGATGGGGAATACACGGGGGCGGTGACGATTGGTTTCCGCAAGGACGACCCGGTGGTGAACCAAGAGCAGCCTGCGCGAAGTCTGCCTCCGATACGCAAGACGCTGGAGCATTTGCTGGCGTTGTATCGGCAGCCGCGGGTAGATCCGTCAGCGCCTTGGGAATTGTCGGTGGCGCCGGATCTGGGGCGCGAGCAGACGGCGGCGGACTTGGAGGCCTATTTGAAGGAAGGGATTCCGCCGCAGGCGATTGCGTGGCAGGTGGTGATGGCGAAGGATGCCGATGGGGCGTTTGCGGTGGACGTGCGGGCGGGGACGGAAGTGGTGACGGCGACGATCGTGGAGGGCGAGCGGCACCCGCCCATGCCGGCGATAGTCAGCGGGGGGCCGGGCGGGGTAATCAAGAAGGTGCAGATCGTGTATCCGCGGGCGAATGTGGCGCGGGTGTTCTGGCGGCCGTTTGCGATGTTTGGCGGGACGTGGGGGGCGTGGGATGCGGGGTGGGTGTGGCTGTATGTGGCGGTGTATCTGCCGGTGCTTTTGGTGTTGCGGTGGTTGCTGCGGGTGGCGTGATTATGCGGTTGCTGGTGGTTGAAGACGAGCGGGATCTGCTGGATGCGCTGGTGCAGTCGCTGCGCGAGGCGGGGTATGCGGTGGATGAGGCGTCGGAGGGACGGACGGGTTTGTACAAGGCGAGCGGGACGGTGTATGACGCGATTGTTCTGGATTTGATGTTGCCGGGGATGAACGGGTGGGAGATTCTGCGGGAGCTGCGGAAGACCAAGAAGACGCCGGTGTTGATTTTGACGGCGCGGGACACGCTGCCGGACCGGGTGAAGGGGCTGGATGCGGGGGCGGATGATTATTTGAGCAAGCCGTTTGAGATACCGGAGTTGCTGGCGCGGCTGCGGGCGTTGATCCGGCGGACGACGGGGCAGGCGAACGCGGTGATTTCGGTGGGGGATGTGGCGATCGACACATCGGAGCGAATGGTGCGCAAGGGTGGGGAGAGCGTGGCGCTGACGCCGCGGGAATATGCGCTGGTGGAACTGCTGGCGCTGCATAAGGGGAAGCTGGTGACGCGGACGATGATTTACGATCACCTGTTTGATGATTCGGGGGACACGCTGTCGAACCTGGTGGATGTGCACGTGGCGAATGTGCGGCGGAAGCTGGGGAAGGATTTCATCACGACGCGGCGCGGGGAAGGGTACCAGGTGGAGGGATGAAAGCGGCTTTGACAGCTTCGCCGGTGATGCCGTGGTGGCGGCGGGGTCCGTTCCGGTCGATCCGGTGGACGCTGCAGTTGTGGCATGCGGGGCTGCTGGCGCTGGTGCTGGTGGGGTTTGGGACGGCGGCGTTTGTGGGGATGGAGCGGATGACGTACCAGGAGGTGGATGACCAGTTGGAGCACACGGTGCAGCTGGTGGCGGCGAGCGTGCGGCCGGTGGGGCCTCCGGATCGTGGGGGGCAGCCGGATCGTGGGGGACCCCTGGAGCGGGGCGGCGGGCGCGATTTTCGGGGCAGGGCATTTGACGGCGGTGCGGGGACGCAGCCGGGGGGCATGGGGTTTGATGCGGGTCCGGATGCGGGGTTTGGGGGGCCGGATGGGCATGGGCCGGACGGGCATGGGCACGGTCCGGGGGATCGGGGGCCGGGGGATCGGGGGCCGGGAGGTCCGGGTTTTGGCGGGCAGGGTGGGGGATGGCGGGGTCCGCCGCCGGTACTGGATGTGGATTTACCGC
>JBEHXY010000274.1:0-5794 GCA_048498455.1 Planctomycetota bacterium
GGCTGCCGCGGTTGATGTTGATGGGGCCAGTGAGGGAGGCGTTGTTGCCGGCGAGCGTGAGGTTGCCGGGGCCGGTCTTGGTGAGGCCGTTGGAGGCGATGAGGGGGGAGCTGACGAGGAACCCATCGTCGCTGTAGACGTGGAAGACGAATTCGCCATTGGAGGCGGTGAGCGTGTCGCCGGTGATCGCGGCGCCGGTGGCGAAGGGAGAGACGAGGATGCCGCCGGATTGGAGGGTGCCGGGGGAGAGGAGATTGAAGGAGTCGTTGGCGGTGCTGAAACGGATGGAGTTAACCGTGAGGCCGATGAACTGTCCGCCGGTGAGGTCGGCGTTGACGCCGTTGCCGACGATGTTGTGCTGGTAACTGGCTTCAGGGAGGCCGACGATCTTGCCACCGGAGGCGGTGGCCCAGGTAGTTGCGTGGTTGGCGGTGGCGAAGGCGGTGCCGTTGCCCAGGAGGCCGTTGGTGTTGCCGGCGCTGGTGGCGACCGTGAAAGTGGCCAGGTTGGCGAGGACATCGGTGGTTGCGCCGGCGGAACGGGTGATCCCCGAGATGTTGAGGGTGGTGGTTCCGCCGCTGCCTTTGGTGATGTCGGTGTGGCCACCGTTGAAGGTGGTGCCGCCGGTGTATGCCTGGGTGACCACATTTTTCGCGTTGGCCGTGACCTGCAGTATCCCATTGTTCAACACCAGGCTTGCGCCCGAGGAAGCCTTTGCGGCGGTGGAAGCGCCGAAGTCGAGGATGAGCGTTCCGCCATTGAGGGTGGTGGCCCCGAGGAGGGCAGCGCCATTGCCGGTGAAATCGAGGGAGCCAGGGCCGTTTTTGGTAAGGCCATTGACCTGGACGGCGGGAGTGGAAGCGAACGTGGCGTTGAGGGTGATGACGCCGAGTCCCTGGAAAACAACGCCGCCGGCGCCGCCGAAGACGCCGATGACGGTGGTACTGCCGATCGAGAGCACACCGCCGGCGACGGAATTGTTGGTGACGGTGATGTTTGAGAAAAACGGCGCCTGCAGGGAGTCGGGTGCGAAGGTGGCGAGATTGATCTGCTCGAAGCCGGTGACGTTGGGGGCGATGGTGATGGTGGTGATGCCGAGACCTTGGCTGGCGCTGGAGGTGAGGGTGTAGTCGCCCGCCGTGTTGGTGAAGGTGATGGAGCGGGCGACGACGCCGGAGGAGATATTGACGGTACCGACGCCGGTGTCGCCGAAAATCACATCATCCGTGAACGAGTTCGGGACGGCGGCGGGGGACCAGTTGGCGGCGGTGTTCCAGTCGGTGCCGGGGCCGATCCACGTGTCGGCAAAGGCGGCGGGGGCGGCAAGGAGCAGGGGCGCTGCGGCGGCGAGAAGGCAGCCGGCGCGGCGGGATTTTGCGTGGTGAGGGCGGTAATTCATAGAAGACCTCTTGGTGGGAGGGCCACTGGGGCGGAGGCGACGGAGGGTTGTGAGGTACTTCTTTTTCGCCTGAGGACCAGGCGACCGCATTCAACCTACCGCGAACCTGTATGAATACAACACATTTCTTGAGGTTCCGGCACTTTCGCGCGACTGGCGCCCTCTGTACAATCGCCGCATGAATACCCAGCAAACCGTTCCGATCCTCGATTTTGGCTCTCAATACGTGCAGCTCATCGCCCGCCGGGTGCGTGAAGCCGGCGTCTACTCCGTCCTCGTCCGCCCTGACATCTCCGTCGACGAGCTCCGCAAGATGAACCCGATCGGCGTGATCCTCTCGGGCGGCCCGTCGTCGGTTTACGAAGAGGGCGCTCCGCGCTGCGACCCGAAGATTTTCGACTTGAACGTGCCGGTGCTGGGCATCTGTTACGGCATGCAGATCGCGGCGCAGCTCCTTGGCGGGGACGTGAAGCCCGGCGAGGCGCGGGAGTATGGGCGGACGAAGCTGCACATCGGCGGCGCGGCGGCCGGTCCGGAATTGCTCTCAGGCATCCCGCAGGACACCACGGTATGGATGTCGCACGGCGACCAGGTGAAAACGCTGGGGCCGGAGTTCCTGCCGCTGGCCTCCACGCCGACCTGCCCGCTGGCGGCGATTCGCCACGCCAGCAAGCCATTCTACGGCGTGCAGTTCCACCCGGAAGTCACGCACACGCCGCATGGCACGCAGATACTGGAAAACTTTCTCTACAAGATCTGCCGCGCGGCGGGCAGCTGGCGGATGGGGAATTTCATCGAGCAATCGGTGGCCGCCGTGCGCACGCAGGTCGGCGAGGGCCACGTGATCTGCGGGCTCTCCGGCGGCGTCGACTCCTCAGTGCTCGCGGCGCTGCTGCACAAGGCGATCGGCAGCCAGCTCACCTGTATTTTCGTCGACAACGGCCTGCTGCGGAAAAACGAACGCCAGACGGTGGAAGCGACCTTCCGCGATCATTTCAAGATCGACCTGCGGGTGATCGATGCGTCGGAGCAGTTCCTCTCCGCGCTCAAGGGCGTCACCGAGCCGCAGGAAAAACGCAAGATCATCGGCAAGACGTTCATCGATGTCTTCAAGGCGGAGGCCCGCTCCATCAAGGATGCCCGCTTCCTGGCGCAGGGAACGCTCTATCCTGATGTCATCGAATCCGGCCACGGCCATGCCGGCACCGCGGCGAACATCAAGCTGCACCACAACGTCGGTGGCCTGCCCGCGGAACTGGGCTTCGATCTCGTCGAGCCGCTGCGGGATCTCTTCAAGGACGAGGTGCGCAAGCTCGGCGAGCTGCTGGGGCTGCCGGAACACATTGTGTGGCGTCATCCCTTCCCGGGGCCGGGGCTCGCCGTGCGCTGCATCGGGGAAATCACCGCGGAAAAGCTCGATCTCCTGCGCGATGCCGATGAGATCTTCCTCGAGGAAATCATCGCCGAGAACCTGTATCGCTCCACGGCGCAGACTTTTGCGGCGATCCTCCCGATCCGCGCCGTGGGCGTCATGGGCGACGGCCGCAGCTACCACCACGTGATCGCGCTGCGGAGCGTGGACACCAGCGACTTCATGACGGCGGATTGGTCGCGCATTCCCTATGACGTCCTGGCGCGCGTGAGCAACCGCATCGTCAACGAAGTTCGGGGCATTTCGCGCGTCGTTTACGACATCACCAGCAAGCCTCCCGGCACGATTGAGTGGGAGTAAGCGGTCCTTCCGTGACCCCCCTCAAATTCTTCTGCGGCTCCGGTATACTCCTCGCGTTTGCCGAAGGAGAATGCCATGTCCACACCCGATCTTGCCATTGGTACGGTCATCGACCTGATGAAGGGCTTCTGGCTCGCGCGCGCGGTTTCCGTGGCCGCGGAGCTGGGAATCGCCGATCAGCTTGTCGCCGGTCCCAAAACGCTTGCGGACCTTGCGCGGACGCTGCAGGTGAATGAAAACGCGCTGCGGCGGCTGCTGCGGGCGCTGGTTTCCGAAGGCTTTTTCTCCGAGACCGATGGCCGCTACACCAATTCGCCCAAGACCGAGGGGCTTCGTTCCGACGTGCCCTGGTCGATGCGCGGCTCCGCCCGCGCGCAGCTCGGCCAGGAACACTATGGTTCCTGGGAGGAACTCTTGCACTGCGTGCAAACCGGCAAGGACGGCGTGTCGAAGCACTACGGCATGCCGATCTGGGAGTATTACGCCCGCAACCCCGCCCGCGCCGCGGTGTTTGACGCCTCCATGACCAGCCTCACCTCCGGCATCGAGCAGGCCGTGCTGGCGGTGTATGACTTCAGCCGCTTTTCGAACATCGTGGACATCGGCGGTGGCCATGGGCGGCTGCTTTCGCAGATCCTCTCGAAAGCCCCTTCCGCCCGCGGCACGCTTTTCGACCAGCCGCACGTTCTCGCCGGAAGCTCCATGCTCGACCCGCGCATCGAGAAAGTCGATGGCGATTTCTTCAAAGCCGTGCCCCGCGGCGGCGATCTGTACACGCTCAAGTTCATCATTCACGACTGGAACGACGAGCAATCGATTGCCATTCTCAAAAATGTGCGTGCCTCGATGGCGCCTGCGGGAAAGGTGCTGCTGCTGGAGACCGTCATCCCCGAGGGCACCGACCCCGCGTTTTCGAAGTTCATGGATCTCAACATGCTGGTGATGACCGGCGGCCAGGAACGAACCCGGGCGGAATATGCCCGCCTGCTGGAAGCCGCAGGGCTGCACCTGCAGCAGGTCGTGCCGACGCAGTCTCCCTGCAGCATTGTTGAGGCGACGCCCGCCTGAGGCCGCGGGGGCAGGTCGCACCGATGCCGCGCCGGCCGTACAATCGCAAATGGTGCCTCACCCCGTGCCCCCCCCGGTGTCTGTAGCTGTTCATGACCGTTGAAAAAGTCCACCCTCACGACGTCGGCCTGCCGGAGCCGGCCGTGCGCCGCCGCCGAAAGTCGCGGCGCGTGGCCCGCCTGATGCTGATCACCGCGGTGCTCACCGCCGCCGCCGGGTGGCCGCTGTATTACAACTCGATTTTTTTCGCCATCAAGATCAAGGACCAGCCGCCGTCGCTCGCGATCGTCGCCTATGCGCTGCTGATCGTGTCGAGCGTGACGCTGGTGCTGGGTCTCTGGTACCTGCTGCTGGCCCAGGTGGAACGGGTGGCCCGCATGGTCGAGGCGCCGGAAGATGTCGATGCCGCCCCGGTGCTTCGCTGCAGCAACTGCGGCTGGGTGTATGAAAGCCCCGACCGCTTCTGTCGCCATTGCGGCAAGCCGCTGGGCGCCACGATCGCCGCACCCCATCCCCAGGCGCCCACCATTGGCCCGTCCCGATGAGCGCCCAGGTTTCCCATCGATGAATTGCCGGAGGCTGGTTGCCAACTCCCCGCCAACCCGTCAGAATGCCCCTCTCGCGCCCCGGCCAGCCACCACGGCCTCAGCCAGCGGCCCTGACCTTTTACATGAGAACCACAGCGCCGGATGATCCTGCTCAAAGCCTCCAACCTGGTCAAGATTTACGGTCCCCGCAAAGTGGTGGACGAGGTCTCTTTTGAGGTCGGCCACCGCGAAGTCATCGGCCTGCTTGGCCGCAACGGCGCGGGCAAAACCACCACCTTCCGCATGATCATGGGCATGGTCGTGCCCGATGGCGGCCAGGTGCTCTTCGATGGCTTTGAAATCACCAAGCTGCCGATGTACAAGCGGGCCCGCCGCGGCATGGGGTACCTCTCGCAGGAACCCTCGATCTTCCAGCGGATGACCGTCGAACAGAATCTCCTGGCGATCCTTGAAACCACCCGCCGCAGCAGCGCCCAGCGCAAGGAAGAAGCCGAGCGCCTGATGGACCAGTTCGGCCTCACCAAGACCCGCAAACAGAAAGCCGTGACCCTCTCCGGCGGCGAGCGGCGGAAGCTGGAAATCGCCCGGGCCCTGGTCACCAACCCCTCGCTGATCCTTCTGGACGAGCCCTTCTCCGGCGTCGACCCCATCGCGGTCGAGGACCTGCAGCGCGAAATCCGCCAGCTCAAGGATGCCCTGGGCAAGGCCATCCTCATCACCGACCACAACGTGCAACGCACCCTGGAAGTCTGCGACCGCGCCATCATCATCAACGACGGCAAGGTGCAGGCCGTCGGCACGCCGCGCGAATTGATCAACAACCCGCAGGTGCGGCAGACCTACCTCGGCCACACCTTCCGCGGCGACGAATTCGGTTGATCGCTTCTTTCCAACACGGGCGGGCGCTGCATGACCAGCTATTACCTGGGACTTGATCTCGGCGGCACGAACGTGAAGGCGGGCGTGATCGACTCCTCCGCCAACCTGCTCGCCCACGTCAGCGTTCCCACCGCCAGCGAGGGCAAAGGTCGCGCCTCGCTCTCCGCC